>CAYNMY010000107.1:0-7078 GCA_964398275.1 uncultured Armatimonadia bacterium
CGGTAAGACTATTGCTACCTGACCCACACGACACCGGGTGTTAGGGCAGTTCGCTATCGGTGGGGAGCTCGGCGTGAAAATCCTTCCCCAGCACCACTGCCACCTCCAGGTCGAGGCTACCGTGCCACTCACGCTGCTCAACCAACTCCGCCTGGGGCAGTTTGAGCGCCTGCTTGACCTCGCGCGCCGCCTTGCGAGCCGTGGCCCGGTGATTGATTACAGTATGATCGTAATCGAAGCTGTCAGCATTGCCGACATCGGCAATCTCGAAGCCGGCTTCGGTCAGAAGCTCGGCCGCCACCGGTGCGGCCCCCACCACGCCCGAGCCGTTGGCCACCTCGATGGGCGCCCCGGGCAAGTTCACGCGGCTCAGGTAGTCGTCCATATCATCAAGCAGGTCGGCGAGGGCATTCTGGTGCACTATCCCGTAGTATATCCCCCCAATGTAACGGTCCCCGGTAGGCACAGTGGCGGTCATAATCTCACTGGCCGGGATCTTCTGCATCACCCTTATGAAGTCAACAGCAGGGTCCCATTTGATGTCTGTGTTTAGCCTATCCAACAGCTTACGGCCGGCGCGCATCAGTCGGATCACATTCCAGACATTGAACTTCTGGTCGGTAATGGCACGCAATAACTGCTGCTGGCGCTTGGTGCGCTCGATGTCGCTGTCGTTGCGGTACCGGGCGAACTGCAGGGCCTGCTTGCCATCCAGATGCTGGTAACCCGGTTTAAGGTTGATGGGATCGTAATACGTGTCCGCAACCAGGCCTGCGCCGCGCCCTTTGGGATCGGGCACCTCGATATCCACGCCGCCCAGATCATCCACCACGCCCACAAAAGCATCAAAGCCGATTTCGACGTGGTAGTCAATACGAATGTCCAGGAACTCTTCCACGGTCTCCTGCGCCAGCTCGACTCCTCCAAAGGCATACGCCGCATTGATCTTGTTTCGCCCGTGGCCGGGTATCTCGACGCGCGAATCCCTGGGAATCGACAGCAGCGCGGCCCGCTTGAGCTTCGGATTGAGAAGCAGCACCATGATCGTGTCGGAACGACAGGTGCCTTCCACCTCGTCTGAGCCCAGCAGCAGTACGTTGATGCGCGTGCGCCCTGGGAACGGCTCGCCCAACGGCGGAATGAGATCACCAATGCGCTCGGTGATAGACCCTCCGTGAACGGTCGGCGGGTTGACCAGCGCGCTGACCGCGCCCAGCGCGCCCATGACAATGACCACGCAGGCCACCATATACAGCATTATGTCCAGCGTTCGTCGGTGCTGTTTCATCTCACTGTGTCACTGGCCTGCCCGGGGGCGAAGCGCCGTACAGGCCGCGCTTGTAGATGTATCCAATGACCGCCGCGGGAGTCAGGTAGCGAATGCTCTGCCCACGACTGACCCGCCGACGAATATCGGTTGAGCAAATGCCCACTGCCGGCATATCCAGGATATCAATACGGCTCGCTCTTTCCTCCCCCAGAGCGCTGCGTATCATTTCCCGGTCGAAGCCGGGCCGCAGCGCCGTCACCACCTGCGCTTCGTCCAGAATGGCCTCCGGTTCGCGCCAGTCGAGAAACTCCAGAATGGCATCGGCCCCCGTGACGAAGATGAGCTGCGTGTCCCCAGGCAGGGCCTTGCGCACCGCGCGAATCGTGTCTATCGAATAAGAGGGACCGGGCTGCTCCAACTCGTGCCGACAAACCACAAAGTGGGGATTGTCGGCCACCGCCAGCTCCACCATTATGTACCGGTCCTCGCCGGTAGTTACCTCGTCCTGTTCCTTCAACGGTGAGAGACGATTAGGCATTATCAGGACCAGGTCCAGCTCATAGTGCTCACGAGCGCATTCGGCCAGAACCAAGTGGCCGTGGTGAACCGGGTCAAAAGTGCCCCCGATAATTGCCACCGACTGGCCGGAATGACTCGCTAAATCCTCGAGTGTCATCGTCCAAAAGTGTACCACAAAACCCCTCGCGTTGCAACCGTACGGCGCCCGGCTCGCTGGCGGAGCCTTGACCGCAATCAGTAGCTTTGGTATACTAATCACCAGCTTGGTGGGGCTGTGGCGCAGTGGGAGCGCGCCTCCTTGGCATGGAGGAGGTCGCGGGTTCGAATCCCGCCAGCTCCACCACAGGCAACTACACAAGTGGCGCACAGAGGCGCTTGCGTCTGTGCGCCCTTTTTGCTAATATACTATATAGGAGAGCGAGCACCAGCCATAGCAGACCGGCGCAGATAGGCAGAAACTCAGCCCGGTCAGGAGGTATCGCCTTGGAGAATTGGCAAGACATTGTTCTTCAAGCTGCCGAGCTACAGGCGTCCGACGTATTCTTCAAGCCCGGTAGCGTGCCCTATGTGCGGGTCAAAGGAGTTGTGACACCGACAGAAGGGCGGGAGGAAGTCACGTCGGACTGGACAGCTCAGTTGGCCCAGTCGTTGATGAGCGAGCAGGCGTGGGACAGATTTCAGGACTACCACGAGAAGGATATCGGCCTGACGCTGGAGGGCGTATGCCGCCTGCGGATCAACGCTTATCAGCAGCGCGGGGACATTGGCGTGGCCATGCGGCTGATTCCCATTACGGTCCCCACCATTGATGAGCTGGGGCTACCCGAGGCGCTCAAGAAGATCGCCATGCATCCCCAGGGACTCGTGCTGGTGACGGGACCGACCGGCTGTGGCAAGTCAACCACCCTGGCCTCGATGTTGAATCACATCAACCACAGCCGCTACACCCACGGCGTTACCATCGAAGACCCCATCGAGTACATCTATGAAGACCACTACTCCATCTTCAGTCAGCGCGAGGTGGGCATTGATACTGAAAGTTTCCAGGACGCCCTGAAGTACGTCATGCGCCAGAGCCCAGACATCATTCTGATCGGCGAGATGCGCGATCTCGAGACGTTCAACGTGGCGATGCAAGCCGCAGAAACTGGCCACCTGGTATTCTCGACCGTGCACACCAGCTCAGCAGCCGAGACGCTGGAACGGATCATCCATATGTTCCCGCCGGACCTGCGCCCCCAGATCTGTATGCGGATGAGCCACTCAATGATTGCCGTGCTCTCCCAGGCGCTGGTGCCCCGCGAGGGTGTGGCCGGCCGGACAGCGGCGCTGGAGATTATGATCGTGACACCGACCATCCAGCAGTTTATCCAGGACGGCCAGACCGCCGACATATACGACGCGATCTGGGAGGGCGCGCACTGGGATATGCAGACTATGAACCAGGCGCTGCTCGACTTGTATAAAGAGGGGACTATCTCCGCCGAAACAGCCCAGTTCCACGCGGGCAACCCCACCGAAATGCGCCAGATGCTCCGCCGCCTGGGCAAAGAACAAGAAGACGCGCGGCGCGCCGAGCAGGAAGAGAAGCGGACCGTCGCGGGAGCGCGCCGGACTGGGGCCACGGCCCCTCCGGCAGCAGCAACACCACCGGGACAGCCGCGAGCGGAGCCGGACAACGGAGGCCAGTGACGCTCGGGACTGCGCGCCAGCAAGCGGCTATATTGTGGTGATTTACGTGGCCTGATCACCGCGCAACATGCCCCGAGATCGGTCCAGGGGCATTTTGCCGGCAGCCTTGAGCCACGGAGGAAGGTGCTACCAATGAGTCCGCCACGACGCGCGCAACGCAGGCGCAGCAGCGCAGCGGGCAGCATCTGGGCGCTGCTGCAAAAGTATGCTGGTCCGGTGCTCCGGTGGAGCGTGCCGGCGTTGGCTCTTTCGACCGGATACGTTGTCTACGGCATCTATAGCGGCCAGTTGACCTCGGATGTCGCTCCCCGCGTTGTTGAGAACCTGCAACTAAGCGGCAAGATCATGGCGGCCAGCGCGGGGGTCAGTGCGATCTGCCTCATCGTGATGACCATTGACGAGGTCGCTTATGCCATTCTCCTAGGTATTGGGGGGCTTGCCTATCTGCTGGGTACCCCTTTTCTGATATCGAACCATATCCAAGCCACGACCAGTCCGGCTGCGGAGGCTATTGCCACCTGGGGGACCATAGCCGGCGGCATTGTGATCCTCGTCGTGGGGGTGCGCATTGTATACGAAATCGGCAAGCAACTTGCCTCCGGCGGACTACGCGTCAAGGGAGCCAAAGAGGAGAAAGCCGAACTCAGGCCTGCAGAGAAGGCCAAGATAAAGAAGATCGGGCTGTTCACCCCCTGTTGGGAAATGCCCTTCTGTCATGAGTCTATCAAGGAGATGTGCCCGGCGTACAAGGCGCGCAAGACCTGCTGGCGGTTCGGTCGAGGCTGCAACTGCGATCCGGGTCTGATCGAAAGCCTAATTCGGGCCGGCGGCGTGGGGGCTTCCGGCGACAGCCACCAGCGTCGCGTGCAACAGGAGTATATGCGCTCTGACCTGGAGGCCATCACTCCCACACAGCGCGAGCGCACCATCCCGTGTGCCAAGTGTTCGATCTACATGGAACACCAGCGGGCGAAGTTCCGCTTCATAAACCCCGTCCTCGTGGTCGGTCTCATCGTCGCGCTCATTGTGTGTTACCGGCCCCTGTTGACACTCTACAGCATGACCCTGACGGGTATGGCGAACTTCGCCAGTAGGTTCACCTACAGTGAGCACGTTGACCCCAGGGTATGGTTTGACTATCTGAATGGCCCCACTGTTCAATTCTTCTTCCTGCTGTTTTTCGCCTTGTTAATGCTATCCTGGGTATTGAAGTTGACCGAGTGGGTCATACTGGTCAAGAAGTGGTAAACCAGCGCGGGAGCCCACCGGTGTCTGAAGTCAGGCGACTACATGTGGTGATTACCGGGCGAGTGCAGGGGGTCGGGTTCAGATATTACGTCTTGCGGTGTGCTCGTGACCGGGGCCTGGTTGGATGGGTGCGCAATCGCCCCGACGGGTCGGTGGAGCTAGTAGCTGAGGGAGACGAGCCCAGTCTGCGCGGCCTGCTGGCCGACCTGAAGCAAGGCCCTCCTCTATCCTGGGTGCAGCAGGTCAGCACAGAATGGCAAAGCCCCCAACCCGGCTTGCAGGGATTTGACATCGGGCCAACGGCTTACTAATACGCGCTGAGAAGCGCTGCGGGCCATTGGTCGTTGCCGGCAAGGCGAGATAGATTTGCGAACCGTGCCTCATCGCTATCGCACCCAAAAAGAGGACCGTTGAACCCATCATGAGTGAGTCGCGCCACGAGGTCTTACTGGTTGACGACGACGCCGATATTATCGCCGTCTGGCGCAAGGCCTTTGCCAGGCAGGGCTATCAGGTCACGACGGCAGCCAGTGCTGAAGCGGCCCTTGGGCCGGTGCAGCGACAGGCCTTCGATGCGGCGATTGTTGACCTGGTGCTGCCCGGGAGGGGCGGCATGGAGGTTGTCGCCTCCGTTCGTGCCGCTGACCCGACAACAGTGGTCATCATCGTCACAGGCTACGCCTCGCTCGACTCGGCAATCGAGGCGGTGCGGCGTGGCGCCTTTGACTACCTGCGTAAGCCTGTAGATACGGCCGAGCTGCTCGATACCGTCGCGCGCGGACTGGAGGCCCGTGAGCTGATTGCGCACAACCACCGCTTGCTCCGGGGACTCGACCAGGCCAATCGGGAAATGCGCATAGCCCAAAGGAGCCTAACGGAGCGCGTGCAGGAGCTTCAGCACCACATAGACGCCTTGGTGGAACTGGGCAAGCGCCTCTCCCGAATCCACGCCCCCCAGGCAATTATGCAGCAGCTCCTGGAAGCTGCCCTTAAGCTGACTGGCGCGCAGGCGGGGGCGATTCTGCAGGCAGATCGCAGCCTGAACCAGCTCCGTGTGATTGTGTGCACGGGAATTGACCGCCGGGAGGTCTGCGACGAAGGCCTTCCGCTTGGGCAGGGCATACTCGGCCAGGTCGCTGAGTCCGGTGAGCGTTGCGTCGTGAATGATCTGCTTGCCGATGCGGCGCTTGCCGAGGACGCGCTGGTGTATGCGGGTATGCGACGGGTTGTGGCCCACCCCCTGGTCGCCGGCGGCGACGTGGTGGGGGTCATCGCGTTGTTTGATGCCCGGAATCAGCCCTTTGCCGCCGAGGAGCAGGACCTGATCGCCATGCTGGCTGTTCAGGCCGGCACGCTGCTCACCGCAACTGGTCTGGTTCGGCCCCGGCCGCCCCAGGCAGGCGCGCCAGCCCCAGACGAGTTCATTGATTTGGAGAATCTGCTTAGCAACCGATGACCTTCCCCTCTGAGTTGTGGTGGCGAGACTTCTTTGCACACGAGTACTCGCTGGCCCTATCCCAGTTCCCCGATGGAGACGAAACAGACCGGGAAGTGGCGGGCCTGATCCAAATGCTCGCGCTGACTCCCACGCAGCGCATCGCCGATATCTGCTGCGGCTACGGCCGGCACCTGGTGCAATTCGCTGCGCGGGGCTACTCGCCCGTCGGCGTGGACAGCTCCCCGATGATGCTCGCTCTGGCCCGCAGCCAGCTCGCCGACGCCGGGCTCCAGGTCCCGCTTATCCACGCCGATGCCCGGGAGTTGCCCTTTGTTGACCAATCCCTCGACGTGGTAATGAACCTGTTCAATAGCTTCGGCTATTGTGCTTCCGACGAGGGCAACCAACGCATCCTCGATGAAACGGCGCGGGTGTTACGTCGGGGAGGGAAGTTGCTCCTCGATACGCGCAATCAGCAGCACCAGATCCTGTTTGCGCCGCGTCGGCTGCCGATGCGCACGGCCAACGGTAGCGAGCTGATCCTCAGATGCACCTACGACCAGCAGACTCACCGACTCACCAGCGAATGGCGGCGCACAGACACTGGTCCAGTCGTCCACCACGCTTCCATTCGCCTCTACGGGCTCCAGGAACTTCACGAGATGATCGCCGCGGCAGGGCTGCGTCGGCTCGCCGTCTACGGCGACTACGAGGGAACGCCGTTCGCCGGATACCAGCGCCAACTGCTCTACGTGGCGCAGAAGCCGGAATAGCGTGGCCGCGGGCGCCTTAGCCTTGCAGCTCCTCGACTGCCCGCGTCGCGTATTGAAGCACCGTGCCGCCCACCGCAATGTAATCCCCGTCGCGCAGCTGGTGCTGGGTGACGGGCCGGTTATTCACGGCGGTCTGAC
>CAYNMY010000108.1:0-5737 GCA_964398275.1 uncultured Armatimonadia bacterium
GGCTGTGTTCGGCTGCTCGCTGAAGTAGTGGGTTGTCTCGGATTTTGGAGCATCTGTGTCTTTCATGATTGCCCTGGATCTCTGAGTGGCACAGGCATCCTGCCTGCGTGCTTTGGCATTATGTACACCGGCTGGAAGCCGGTGCCACCGATGACTGGCTAGGTGGGCACGAGACATCCGGGATTGATCGGGCCGGACCCTTCACCGAGGGGCAGGGCGGCCTCGATAGCCTGCGCGGCGAAGACCTTAGCCCGCTCCACCGCCTCGAGGGGCTCATAGCCGCGGGCAAGGTATGCGGCGATGGCCGAGGCGAATACGCAGCCGCTGCCGTGGGTGCCGGCGCTGTCCAGCCGGGGCCCGCTGAATTCGTGTACCTGACCCGTTGCGCCGTCACAAAAGACATCCACAGCACTTTCGGCCAGGTGACCGCCAGTCACGACAGCAGCCCGCGGGCCCAGCTCGCACAGCGCCCCGGCGGCCGCGCGCATCTGCTCCAGGCTCTCCACCGGTTGCCCCAGCAGCACGCTGGCCTCGGCCATATTGGGCGTGATCACTTCCGCCAGCGGCAGGAGCAGGTCAATGTATGCTGCTTCGGCTGCCTCCAGTAGCAGCCGTCCGCCCGAGGTCGCCACCATTACCGGGTCCACGACCAGGTGCGGGATCTGGTGGTGCCGGACGCGCTCGGCTACCACTTCGATTATCGCGGCGGTCGCCAGCATGCCGGTCTTGGCGGCGTGACAGGGCAGGTCGGATATGATAGAATCTATCTGCGCGGCGACCAGTTCCGGGGGCAGCGGGAAAGCCTGCTGGACGCCCACGGTATTCTGCGCGGTAATAGCGGTAATCACGCAGGTGCCGTGCAGACCCAACGCGGCGAAGGTCTTGAGGTCCGCCTGGATCCCGGCACCGCCGCCCGAATCAGACCCGGCGATGGTCATCGCTACCGCAATTGGCCTTCGGTTTATTTCCGACATACGCTATCCATTCTGACAAGCGACCGTTTTCCCTTGGCTACTATTCGTCGCGCGACGGACTTATACCTACACGGAGCAACAGTTGATGCGCAGCGAACCGGCCGTATTTCTGGACCGTGATGGAGTGATAAACATAGATGGGCCCGGCTATGTCACGAGCTGGGAGGAGTTCCGCTTCTATCCCGGTGCGTTGGCGGCTATTCGGCGGCTGACTGAGGCGGGCTGGGAAGTCTACGTCATCACCAACCAGTCGGGCATAGCCAAGGGCTTGTACTCAAAGCAGCGCCTGACGGATATTCACTGGCGGATGCTGGTGGAGATCCGCAAAGCCGGCGGGCGGGTTCTGGGCATCCAGTACTGCCCGCATACTGACGAAGATGAGTGCCGATGCCGCAAGCCTCAGCCGGGGATGCTGCTTAAAGCCGCGGCCAAGTGGGGCCTGGACCTGCGCCGGTCTTACCTCATCGGCGATTCCGCGCGGGACATCGAGGCGGGCAAAGCCGCCGGCTGCACCACCTGCTTTGTGCATACGCAATACAGCGGAGAGCGGGCCTGGCAGCAGGAGGAAGAGATGGTCGCCCAACCGGATTTCCAGGCCCAGGACCTGGCCGAGGCGGTCGAGATTATCCTGGAAAAAGGCAGTCACTAGCGGCGCAGTGCCTAGCGCCTCTTTCCTTGACCAGTGTTGCTGGGGGCCGATATAATGGACTTGTGCATACTATGGGTTTCGGGGGGTTATTAGGATGTCGGAGATACAAGATTATGTGTTGATGGGGACGGCATGGTCCACGATGCTCGTCTCAATCGCCGTGCTCGCCGCCTTGGTTTACCTGTACGTGACCGCGAGACTGCGGGGCACGCTGTTCCTGCTCATCTGGAAGTCGCCGGTGATGGCCCTGGGCAGCTACCTCTACCTGCGCAGTGGGTGGCGCTGGCCCAAATCCTTGCTGCTCTGGGCCCCGTTCGGCGTGGCCGGGGTGTTGGGCCAACATTACCTACTCGCCCGCTGGTTCATTTACATGGGCGGGCCTGGTCTCACGATTTGGCGCTTTAGCGCCGGATCGTCTGCTGTCTTCGCTGCTTATGTCAAGGCCTTCGTTACCAGCGTCTTACTCTTGCTGGCTGTCATTTTTCTCATCCAGGATCTCATTCGTTTGACTCGCCAGCGGAGACATCTCGGCGACGAGCTGCCCGTTGCCTCTGGGGGATTACAGTAGTGACCGATACCGCCGACGTACCACTGGGTCCAGCCGAGCTCCGTGGCAAAGTCGCGGCGGTATATCGAATCGCCCAAGCCGTCGTCGGGAGCAAGTGAGATTGAGCAATAATGTTATCGGAGGAGACTATCAAGAATGATAGCGGTAACCGGTGGGGCTGGCTTCTTGGGTTATCATGTAGCCAATTGCTTTGCGGATAAAGGCGAAAGTTGTCTGCTGCTGGACATTGCAGGCATTGACGAAGCAGAATACCCGGAGGGCGTGACCTTCGTTGAAGCCGACGTGCGCGATGCCCAGGCTGTCCGGGGCGCTCTCGACAATCGCGACGTCTCCTGTATAGTCCACGCTGCCGCAGCGCTTCCGCTCTGGCAGCGGAAGGACATCTTTTCGACCAATGTCGCCGGTACCCGCACTGTTTTGACTGTCGCTCAGGAGTTGGGTATTCCCCGCGTGGTCTATATCTCCTCAACGGCTGTGTATGGCGTGCCGAAAGTTCATCCGCTTTACGAGGATAATCCGCGGGTAGGGGTGGGCCCGTATGGCGAGAGCAAGATTCTCGCCGAGCTGGCTTGTGAGGAGTTCCGCGCGCGCGGGCTTTGCGTTCCGATAATCCGCCCGAAGACCTTCATCGGAACTGCGCGGCTGGGGGTATTCCAAATTCTGTACGATTGGGTGGAATCGGGCTGCCGCATACCGTTGATTGGCAACGGTAAGAACCACTATCAGCTCCTCGAAGTCGAAGACCTCTGCTTAGCCATCTGGCTGTGTGCAACCGCCTCTGCCGAGAAGGTCAACGACACGTTCAACGTAGGGGCTGAAGAGTATGGTACTGTCGGAGAAGACGTCGGTGCGCTGTGCGCGTATGCCGGCAATGGCGCGCGGGTGATGACGACTCCTGCCGGGGTGGTGAAACCTGCCCTGGCCCTGCTCGAAGCGTTGCACCTCTCGCCCCTGTACAAGTGGGTTTACGGCACTGCGGATACCGATAGCTATGTTGCGGTTGACAGGATCAAGCAAACCCTGGGCTGGTCGGCCAAGTATAGTAATTCTGAGGCGCTGATTCGGTCGTACCAGTGGTATCTGGACCATAAGACAGAGTCCGACTCAGCAACCGGCATAACTCACCGGGTTGCGTGGAACCAGGGAATACTCAGGGTTGTCAAGCGCCTGATGAAATAACTGATCTCGGTCTCTCACGGGCAGGATGCCTGTGCCACCGAAGCAGAAAAAAGGGGAAGGCCCGAGGGCCTTCCCCTGCTTTGATTTGTGCTTGTGGCCTAGTCGAGTGGCTTACGGGCAGGCGCAATCGCTCAGCCAGGTGACGCGCTCACACAGCTCGCGGCTGTTGGGGCCGATGTCCCACCAGTTCGTGACGGGCGGGGTGCTAGTCTCGTCGCCCCAGGCGGCGTTGGCGATTACTGAGCCGGCTGTGGGGTTCATCACCCAGCGGGCGTGGCCGTCGCAGAAGGCGTAGTTCGCGCCGTCGTTATGCCCCCAGAAGATTTTACCGGGCTTAAAGCGGCTCCCGCTTGCGGAGTAGGTATTGGTGCCGGACCAGCCGTCGTGACACATCCAGGCCTGGCCCCCGGCGTACCGGGTCCACTCGGTGTCGCCCCAACTCTCCACCAGCAGCACGGTATTGCCCGGGTCCTCGATCCAGCTTGCGCAAGCCGCGATCGTCTTAGTTGCGCTGCCGCAGTTTATCTCCAGAGCCAACTGCCCGTGAAAGTCGGTGCAGCCCTTGCTGGTCCAGCTCGTGTCCCCGCGCCAGTAAGCGGCATTGAACGCGTAGCCCATCTCAAAACACGATCCCGCCACCCTCAACGTCTCCCCCTGATTGGCCCGGCGCCACTGGCGCAGCAGCGGGCAGTGCATTATGTCGTCGTCGCTGACGTACGGGGCGACCGCGCCGGTGGGCGTCGGGTTGTCAAGTTTGCCAGCTTCGCAGATGTACAGCGGCGTAGCGGTGGCGGGGTAGTAGGCTAACCAGTCGCTGGTGTAGATCTTATACGCCAGCGCCGTGTTCTTGATATTGCTCAGACACTGGGTCTGAAAGGCCTTGGCGCGGGCCCGGGCGAAGACCGGGAACAGAATCGCCGCCAGGATAGCGATGATCGCTATCACCACCAACAGTTCGATCAAGGTAAAGCCTGTGCGTTTTGTAAGCATTATTATCTTCCTCCTCTGTGCTTACGGAATGATGTCGTTGGGTAGGTCGTACTCGGCCCAATCCCAGCCCATCTTGGAAGCGCTCTCGCTACGGCTCTGGCGCTTGGCGTGACCGTCCAGGAAGGCGACGTTCAGCCCGTTGTTGTGGCGCAGCACCGGGGTAATGTCCACACAGGAGGTGCCGCCGTAACCCTGGCCAAAGCCCTGCCCGGACGAGGCGTACGTGTGCTCGCTGCTACCATACCTCGTATCCAGGTCGCAGATGTGGGTCCAGGTGAAGCCATCGCAGGCGCCGCCCTCAGCAATGGAGACCTCGGCATCCCACAGCATGTACACCGCGCTCGCCTCGGGGCACAGATCAAGATTGTGCGCCGGGGCGCGGCCCGGTTCATCTATGGTCATATAAGGGTCGCCGCGCCAGGAACTGCCGCGCGAAAGCCACCAGAACTTGCAGAAGCCCCACGAGTCCTTCACGGTCCAGGTCGAGGTGAGGAACTCGTTCCGATGCCCAAACCAGGCGCCGTTGACCGAGTAGCTGCTGTCCAGCCAGCCTAACGAACCCGTACCATCAAACAGAGGGATGTTGCTCAAGGGTATTGCCTCGGGAGCCACGGGGCACTGCAGGATATCCTCGGTCTTGAAGTACGGTGAGACTGAATTCCAGACGTAGTTGTGGCTGTTGTAACTAGACTCGACCGCGACCTTGCTGCCTTGGATCACGTAGGGCAGGGCCTGGTCGTAGTCGGAAGCGTAGGTCAGGATGGCCAGGGACAACTGCTTGACGTTGGACAGGCACTGGGTCTCCAGCGCCTTAGCCTTGGCGCGGGCAAAAACGGGGAACAGAATCGCTGCCAGGATAGCAATAATCGCTATCACCACCAGCAATTCTATCAGGGTGAATCCTCTGCGTCTGCTTACCATGACTATTCACTCCTTAGGTACTTGGCATACCAACTTGATACGTCTGACGTCATCCAATTGCAAATATGCTGCGGTGCGGGTTATCACCTCCCTGTTGGCACGTAATCAGCATTGCCACTCCTAGCAGCTTAATGCTACCACAGCACGGCCAGGTTGTCAAGCACCTTTTTTCCGGCGGGCACCGGAGCCGGTTACCGGCCCTGGGTTTGAACGCGGCGCATGATCACGTGCGGCTTGATCTGCGCGAAGGTCTTGCGCCCGATGCCCTCAATGAGTTGCAGTTGATAGACCGTCTTGAACGGCCCGTAGCGCTGCCGGTAGGCGATGATGCGCCTGGCCAGGACCGGGCCGATGCCCGGCACGCGCTCCAGATCGGCTTGCGTGGCGGCATTGAGGTCAACCAACAGCGGGGTGATCGGGGCAGGCGCGGCGGGCCTGACCGCCGGGGTGGGTGGG
>CAYNMY010000108.1:5747-7029 GCA_964398275.1 uncultured Armatimonadia bacterium
CCACCCCACCCGCGGGGGCCGGGGGCCCGGGGCGGCGGCCCGCCCGGCCGGGGGGGGGGGCCGGGGCGGCGGGGTCGGCGGCGGCTGCGGCGGTGGTGGGGGCTGGGGCGTAGGTGCGGGCAGCGGCTCAGGCTTCGGTGCGGGCTTGTAGGGCACAGTTACCTTGTCGCCGTCTTCGACCAGTTCGGCGAGGTTAACCGCGTCCCGGTCGGCCCGGGCAGCGAATCCTCCGGCCAGCTCGATGGCCTCGTATACGCGCGTGCCCGGCGCCAGGCGATAGATACCCGGGCGGTTGACCGCGCCGGCGACCTGCACCACCAGTTGCACGGCATCCTCGCCGGGAGCCGGAGCGTGGTAAAGCTGCTCCCCAGCGGGCACCGGCGCACCGGTGCGGGCGGAGAACAGGTAGGTACCACTGCCGCCGAGCACCACGATTATCAGGGCCAGCACTATCTTCTGCGCAGACGTCAGTTCCAGCACAGGCGTCACACACCTGTCCGAGGGGTTGGTGGAACGCGACTAGCCGACCACGATATTGATCAGCTTATTGGGCACCGGAATGATCCGCTTGATTTCCTTGCCTGCGATATGCCGCTGGACGCTCTCGACCTGCACGGCCAGCTCCTGGCAGCGCTCCATGTCAGTGCCGGCGGGGACCTGGATAGTGCCGCGCAGCTTACCGTTGACCTGCACGGCGATGGTAATCTGCTCCTCCGCGGCGATCTGCTCGTTCGCTTCGGGCCAGGGCTGCTCGTAAGTGGTGCCGGGCAGGCCGAGGCGCTCCCAGAGTTCGTCGGCAATGTGCGGGGCCAGCGGCGAGAGCAGCAGCAGCAGGTTCTGGAAGCCCTCGCTCAGCACCGCGCAGGAGACCGCCTCGCCGGTGCTGGTCTGCTCGGCGAACGGCAGCAGCTCGTTGACCAGCTCCATCAGGCCGCTGACCGTGGTGTTAAGCCCCATCTCCTCAATATCGCCGCTGACGGACTGAATCGTCTGGTGAACCTTGCGGCGGGCGGCGCGCTGAGCTTCGTCAAGCTCGGTGTCCAGGCGCTCCGCCCAGTTAGGATCGAACTTGTCTCGGTTCCCCGCAACCAGCCGCCAGGCGCGGTTGAGGAAACGGTGCGCGCCCTCCACGCCCCGGTCACTCCACTCGGCGTCCTGGTCGGGCGGCCCCACGAAGAGAATAAAGACGCGGCCGGTGTCGGCGCCGTAGCGGGCATTGATCTCGTCGGGGGTGACAACGTTGCCTTTGGAATTCCTCATTTTGCGCCCTTCTTTGTAGGTA
>CAYNMY010000109.1:0-7008 GCA_964398275.1 uncultured Armatimonadia bacterium
TCACTAGCCTCAACGACTCGCAATGCTTCACTGACGACTCGCGCGAGGCCCTCGAGCGGCTCGCCGAGGCCTGCCGCCAGCTCATCACCCAGCGTCACCCGGTTAACGAGGAAGCGCTGGCTGAGCGTATTGATGCATCCGTTGACCAGGTGCGAGACTACCTCATACGGATTGGCGCTCTGTTCGCTGTTCATCCCGGCGTCATTCTC
Source organism: uncultured Armatimonadia bacterium (assembly GCA_964398275.1). Classification (GTDB taxonomy): domain Bacteria; phylum Armatimonadota; class Zipacnadia; order Zipacnadales; family Zipacnadaceae; genus JALGTD01. Next base: position 210 of record CAYNMY010000109.1, read on the forward strand.
GAGGCTTCCTCTGAGGAGCGTAGCCCTCTGCTCGAAGGCGGTGAGGCTTACTCCGAGCAGCTCGCCCGGGCCATCGCCGCTCTGCCCCAGGCTGAGCAGATTGTGGTGGCACTCTACTATTTCGAGGACCTCTCTTTCCCGGAGATTGCCGCGACGCTGGAGAAGCCTCTGCCTGAAGTTCAGCAGCTCTTCGGCCGCGCCGCGCTCTTGCTGCAGGCTCACCTCGTCCGCGAGCTGGCCGCGGGCAATTCCTCGCGGCTCCTCCGCCTGGCCTCTTGACGCTGCCCTCTCCCCTATCTCGGCTGGGTATCCTTACGCCGGGGCGCCGCCCTGCTACTGTGTGCGTGGCACGCTCCGCTGTGCCGTAGCTTTCCTGTCCGCCGTAGCTTTAGCGCAGGCGGAAGCGCAGGCGGAAGCGCAGGCGGAAGCGCAGGTACAAGCGAAGACGGGTGTCCCAACTGTCGCTTGCCCCTCTCCCCTGAGGGAGAGGGGCCAGGGGTGAGGCGGCCGTATGTAAAGTCTTGTCCTGGGCAGGAGCTACGCTGAGCGAGGGCGAAATGGGTCGTGACTTCCCCCTCTGCGGCCAAATGCCAGGGATAAGGTGAGTAGAATGACCAAGTCAAGGAATGTGATCTTTGTTGAAGCTCAGCGGGCGATTCTTCAGGAACAGGAAGTGGCCGCTCCGGGCCCGGGGCAGGTGCTGGTGCGAAGTCGGGTGACGCTAATCAGCACCGGCACGGAGCTGGCGATATTTCGCGGCGGCTACGCGCCAGGATCGGTATGGGACCGGATGGGCCAGTATCCCTGCCCTACCGGCTATTCGAATGTTGGTGAGGTCATCGCGGTCGGCGCGGGCCAGGATGCGGCCCGCTTCAAGCCCGGCGATGTGGTTTTTTCGTGGGGTAACCACGGCCAGTATGTGCTGGCTAGCACAAAGAAGATGGCCCACATCCCGGAGGGGATTTCCGAGGAAGAGGCGGTTTTTGGGACGATTGCTCAGATAACGCTGGGCGGGATATACTTGTCGGAGATCGCGTTAGGCGAGGCGGTGGTGCTGATTGGCGCCGGCATTCTTGGGCAGATGACCTTGCAGTTCGCTCGGTGCTCGGGGGCTATCCCGGCAATCGTGGTTGACCTTTCCCCGGAGCGGTTAGCCTACGCGGCAAAGCGGGGCGCTGATTTTACGATCTGTCCTGAGCAGGATGATCTCGGCGAGCGAGTCAGGCAGATCACGAAAGGCAGAATGGCGGACGTAGTGTTTGAGATCACCGGCAACGCTCAGGTTATCCCGGAAGCGCTGAAGCTCCTGAAGGAGCGCGGCCGCCTTATTCTGCTCGGCTCGCCGGGGACGACGGTCGAGCTGGATTTTTGCGATCTGGTTCACAGCCCAGGCGTGCGGATTATCGGGGCACACAACCGAGTGCGTCCGGCCGACGGCTGCATCTTCAATCAGTGGACGCAGCAGCGCCACCTGGAGTTGTTCTTTGATCTGCTGAAGTCCGGTCGCGTGCAGGTCAAAGACCTTATCACGCAGACTTTCCCGTGGACGGACGCGCCGCGCGCGTACGACATGCTCCTCAATGACCGCAGTCAGACCCTGGGTGTCCTGCTTGACTGGCGCAGCTCGTAGGGGCGCCTGTTTTTACCCGATAGGCGCCGATTTATGGGAGTTACCCCGTCGTCATTTTGCCCCTCTCCCCCACATTCTGGCGCAATGTGCAGCTTTGGACGTTCTATATTTAATCTCATGCTGTCCACGGAAAGTTCAAAAAAGGTGACCCTAGGGTCACCACTAGTATCGGCGCACCTATCTGCCGGCCTCTCCCCTATTCTACAAGAGGCTGGATCAATTCGACGGCTATGTGCCCCCGGCGCACGCCCGACTTTGCCAGGAACTTAGGCCGTCCCGCCATGCTGACTACGAAGAGCTGATCAACATAGTGCTGGAGATCAATCACTGTGCCTTCTTCGAGGGCGAGCAGGTCGTGGATCGAGCGGCTATGCTCTCCCAGAGTGACGCGGACGGGCACCGGCGAGCGCCCCACGGTCTCCAGTAGCTGGGGCTGGATCCTCCTCTCCTCCCTTGATTCAGTCGCGTCCTCCTGGAGGAGGGGCTGGAGCCCGGAGGCGGGCAGGGATATATTCATATGTCCCTGTATATCCCCGAAGCTGGCCTCCACGGTTACCGTATAGTTCTGTTCCTGTGGCGCGTTGACTTCTTCCGCGTGGATCATGCCGGTTATGACCTCTGTGATCTCCAGCGGGCGGTCACTGAGTGCTTCCCACGCGACCTTCCAGGTGTCCAGAATCTCCTGGCACAGCCGCCCGATCAGCGCCGTTTCCACGGCCGTTATCTCCCGGTTGGGGACCTCGCCTGGCGGAGCAGTCGCGCCGAGCATACAGTCAATCGCAGTGTGGGCCAGCGGAGCATCAATCTGCCAGGTGGCTGGCGGCGTGTGCGGAGTCAGCTCAAAGGTGACCATTATGAGGGGGCTGGACAGGTTTGACATGTACTGCTCGTAGGTGGCCGGGGCGGCATTCTGTAGCTCCAACTTCACTTCCGTGTTCATATAGACGCCGAGCGTCCGGCTCAGCACCGAGCACAGTCGGCCCAGCTGGTCGTCGAGATAATTGCGTTGGCCCGTGGTGAGCTTGACCCCTAGCCGGAAGTCATACAGTGTGACTATTGCTTCGTCCTGCTCGCCCTTCTGCGCGACGACCGCTTCCATAGAGGAAAACAGGCTGTCCAGTTCGGCTTGCGAGATTACTTGCTCTGCCATTGTTTCCGTTGCTTTGGCCGGCTGCTGTTATCCCGGGTCCTGTATCCGGTAGTCGCCTGCACGCCGCCGCCGCCCCGTCCATTGTCCGTCGTTGTTTGCTGTTGACTAACCACTGTCCACTAACTACTCGCCACTGTCTACTCGATATACTCTACCTGTTCTTCGCGCAGAGTGATCTGTTCGGCCTCGTCCAGGCGCCGCGCGATATTCACGATCTCTTTCTGAGCAGTGTCCACGTCGGTGACTTTTACCGACCCCAGCACCTCCGCCTCCTGCTCCAATGCTTCCCGGGCGCGTTCGGACAGGTTCTCCATTACCCGCTCCCGCTGGTGCTCGTCGCTGCTCTTGAGCGCCAGCGCCAGCGTGGCGCTGTCTGCCTCCCGAAGCAGAACCTGCATGAATCGGTCGTCGAGCATAAACAGGCTGTCGAAGGTAACCAACTGGTCATTGATCTGCTCGGCAAAGGCGTTATCAATATTGGACAGGACCTCCAGGAGCTGTTTTTCCGAAGATCTGTCCAGGTGCTCGAATACCTGCAGTATGAAGTCGGTGCCGCTGGTTGCCGTCTCTTGCTCGCTGCTTTCGGGGCGAACCACCTCGCTATCAATGGATCCGGCCAGCGCCTCCAGTGCACCCGGGGCCAGTGGACTGAGGTTGGCGGCGCGGTAGGCCACATCCCCACGCTGCTGCTCATCCATGAACTGGAGGAGGTTGGCCGCTTTGGTGGGCGGCAGTTGGCTGATTATGACGGCAATGACCTGAGGTGTTTCGTTTTGGATGTTGCGCCAGAGTATGTGCGGCTCACTGTCGGCGAGTGCGCGCAGCTGCGCCAGTCCGCTCTCGGCTTCCTCGTAGAGTTCTGGCTGTTCGCCGGTAGTCTGGGCCAGCAAGGAACGGGCGTATTCCATCCCGCCCATGGACAGAATCCGGCGAGAAGTCTGGGCAAAATGGCTCAGGACCGCGCCCTGCTCGTTGTGGTCAACCGGGCCGAGGTGGGCAATCGTCTCCGCCAGTTGCCGCACCATATCCTTGGGCAGGTGCTGGCATATACTGGTGGCCGTGTCCGTGCCCAGGCTGGCCAGCAGTATTGCTACTTTCCTCAGGTTCGGAACCTCTGCGCTTGGCGCCATTGGCGCTCACAACATCCCTCGACAACGTAGCTGCGGATAGCCCCTGGTGACGCCCGGCGCAGTGCACTAGGCGGCGCGGGCGCGGCTCTTGACGCTTTCGGCGAGGGCCAGGTTCATCTCGATATCACCGTAGCGGGTGGAGACGGGCACCAGCAGGGCCGGGGTGGTCGTCGTTATCTGGTTGCCGATGCCCTGGATCAGCGACGGGGGCGTGATATCGCATTGAAAGCCGTTCTGCTCCAGAGCGGTAGTGGCGTTGCCGGTTATCATATTGCCCAGCTCGTTAATAGCGCTGGCGGCCATTTCGTCGAACTCGGTCACAGCCTCACCCATCATCTGGCTGGCAATCTTAAGCGCTGAGTTCAGCGACATTGCGAAGAGCACCACGCCTTCAACGTCGCCGTTAACGCCGATGAGAGTGGTCAGCTCCTGGGTGGTGAAGGTCTTACCGCTGCGCAGCGACAGCGGCCCGCGCTCCGGTTCGGCGCTGAGCACCTCGCGCAGCACGCGGAAACTACCCTCAACAAATGGTTCAAAGAATTCAGCACGCATTGGCCTTCGCTCCTATCTGACTCTGCAATTGATATGCCGCCGGCCGGGCACGTCGGTGCCTCACGCCGCCAGGTTACGTTGGACCGCCGCCAGGACCTCGTCGGGCTGGAAGGGCTTGGTGATATAGTCGCTGGCGCCGGCGGTGGTGGCCTCGACGACCATCTGCTGCTGGCCCAGGGCCGAGCAGATTACGATCTTGGCATCAGGCGTGGCCTCGCAGATAGCCCTGGTCGCGGCGATCCCGTCCATCTCGGGCATGGTGATGTCCATGAACACGAGATCCGGGTCGTTCTCCTGGTAACTGGCTACCGCCTCGGCGCCGTCAGCAGCCTCCAGGATATCGAAGCCTTGCTCGGTGAGAATCTTTTTCAGCACCGTGCGCATGTACAGGGCGTCATCTACGAGCAGAATTGTCTGGCCCACAGTCTGTCACTCTCCTTCAGCTAGCCCCCTTGATGCAACTGTCTGATTGTGGTAGTCCCAGCAAGACCGCCCCCGTTCGGCTGCTGCTGGTCACTGTCTTTTTCTCAATCGGCATTCGAGCCGCCTAACTTCAGGCTGCGAGCGCTTTTTTGTACAGAAAGGGGTGGAGCGTCTCCATCTGCGTCTTAACACGCTCCGCTAACCGTTCCGTGCCGCCGATGAACAGCAGGCCGTTCGCGCGCAGCGAGTCGAGCAGCATCCGGTGCACCTGGCTGGTGGCCTCGGTATTGAAGTAGATCACTACGTTGCGACAGAGGATAACGTCGCAGTTCATCGGCTGGCGGCCCTTGGGCTTGAGCAGGTCGAGAGCCGAGAATGTTACGCGCTCGCGCAGCCGCTTGGTGACGGTATAGTGGTCATCGTCTACCTGTTTGAAATATCGGCGCAGGCGCACAGCGGAGACGTTTTTGAGATGGGAGACGGGGAATAGGGCCTGCTCGGCCTCGCGCAGTATTCCCGCATCAATATCGGTGGCCAGGACTTGCCAGTCACCATGCGGGGCCAGCTCGTCCATTAGCAGGGCGAGGCTGTAGGGCTCTTCGCCGCAGGAACAGCCGGCACTCCACAGTCGGTGACAGTCGCGGAAAAAGCCCTCATGCTTTAGGGTTTGTTCCAGGGTGGCAAACAGGTGCGGATCGCGCAGGAACTGGGTCACATTAATCGTGAAGCGCTCCTTCATGTCAGCCGAGAAGGCCCGGTCTTCTCGCAGGCGGGCCACGAGCTCGGTCAGGTCGGAGGCCTCGACCCGGTTCATCATACCACGCAGCCAGCGTTTCAGCCGCTGGCTGCGGTACATCCTCAGGTCAATCCGCCATAGCCGCTTAGTAGTGTCGCAGAACTGCTCAAACTCGGCGTCGCTTATACCGTAATCGTTGGCCATCTAGTGTTCACTACTCCGTTCAGGGGCCAGGGAAACGCAGCGGGGGAGAGGTCCGCTTGCTCCGGCCGTATTCTGTGATTGGGTACGATGGGCGTCTCGCCAGTATTCTGGACAGGCGGGAAGCCTGTCCTGCCGTGATCCGGCCCACCGGCGAGTGCTCCCCCGGTGCATAGAACGCAGCTACGGTTGTGGTATCACGCGGCGCGTTCATTGATGACCTCGACCAAGCGCTGGGGTATTTGGGCCAGTGAAAGCACCGAGTCACAACAGCCGGTGGCGGCGGCGGCCTTGGGCATGCCGTAGATGACGCAGCTGGCCTCGTCCTGGGCGAAGACGGCGCCGCCAGCGTGTTTGATCGAGACAATGCCCTGCGCACCGTCCTGGCCCATGCCGGTGAGGACGACGGCGATGAGCGGGGTGCGTAGAACGTCGGCGGCACTGTTCATCATCACATCGGCGGCGGGACGGACCCCCCAGACCGGGGGATCAGTGGACAGGTGCATCACCCCGCGGGAGTCGAAGACCATGTGGTAGTCACCGGGGGCGATAAAGACCCGCCCGCGTGCTAGGGCGTCGCCCTCGGCAGCCTCAGTGACCGTCAAGGGAATTTTCTCGTCGAAACGCCGGGCGAGGGCCCGGGTGAACTCGGGGGGCATGTGCTGGGTTATGTCGGATTAAGGATTCCGGCGTAAAGATTATTGGTATTGCAATTACTTTTCAGGATCAGATTATTTCGGCATTTACCTTGGCAAACCTTGTTAGAAAACATCTGCCTTCGGTAAAGATTGTTATGGGCGGACAGATGATTACCCGTTGTTATAAGACAATGAGTGGGCATAAGCCACTATGCCGATTGTATGATTATCTTGCTCTCTGGGATGGTGAAGACACGCTCCTCGATATTCATCGCAAAGTTATTAGAAATGAAAAAATTAAATTTGTAAATGTCTTGGAGACGAATAACCCTTCTGAGG
>CAYNMY010000110.1:0-6932 GCA_964398275.1 uncultured Armatimonadia bacterium
AAGGGGCACACCTTACTCTCGCCAGCAGCTCTCAGTCCCCTTTGCCAACAGTCTTCAGGCGCTCGGCTTCGTCCAGCAGGCGCTCGGCTTCCTCGTAGGCGGGTTTGTAGTAGTGGGGTGGGCCGTCGCACTCAGCGCGTTCGCGGGCGGTTTGGGCGTGGTGCAGGGCCTCGTGCTTGTCGCCGGCGTCCAGGGCCAGGCGGGCGAGGAAGTTGTGGGTTTCGGCCTGCTGGAGGCGGTACTCACAGCGGTCGGCGATAGTCAGGGCTTCCTCGGCGTGTTGGTGGGCCTCCTCAGGGTTCCCCTTGAGCCGATGCCAGCGAGCCCAGGCCAGCAGGATTTCGGCCTCGTGATCAACCATATTGATACAGCGGCAGCGCGTCAGCGCTTCGGTGAGATGCGCTTCGGCCTCAGTCAGGAGCTCCTCTTGTCGGCTGCTTTCTTCGGCGAGCGCCACCAGCGCCCAGCCCAAGAGCCATTCGGCGCGGATGCGGTCGCGCTCGACGGGATAGCGCGTCCTAGCGAACTCATCAGCCAATTCTCGCGCTCGGCGGGCGGCCTCTAGCGCCGTCTGCGGCTCGCCCATGAGCAGGGCACACAGCGCGCGGTAGCTTTCGGCCAGGCAGAGCCCCTGTATGTCGTCGGTCTGGTCCCAGTACGTGGTCGAGCTCGCAAGTTCCTCTGCGGCCTCGTCGAAAGCGCCCTGGTAGGATAGGAACCGTCCGAGCTCCTGGTGGCCAGCGGCTTCGTCAAACTCACTCTGAATCTCGCGACAAAGATCGTTGCGGCGGTGCAGGTTCTGCTCTGCCGCCTCCAGTTCGCCCAGCCTGAGCTGGTCGGCGGCCAGGTTGACCAGCCCGATGGTCAGCTCTCTTTTCCATTCCTGTACTGTATACAGCCCAGGTTCTTCGGCGCCTCTTTCGCACACTTCCACTAATCTCTTGAAGAGGGGTACGGCGCGGCGCGATTGGCCGGAGAGGCTGTAGGAGTTGGCCAGTCCATTGAGCGTCCAGGCCTGGTCGCTCTCGCTCTTGAGCCGCGGGGGGCGGTCTTCGCCGTCGGGGAAGAGGGCGCGCAGCAGTTCGATCCGTGTCTGGTACGCGCCCAAGCGATAGTATAGCGCTTTACTGAGGCGCTCGTAGAATAGGTCCATTGCCTCGTCGTAGCGTCCGGCGCGGGCGGTGTGGTGGTAGAGTTCGATGACCGGGGCCAGGTCCTCCAGGCTCTCGACCTTCTGCTTACCCGGTGGCACCTGCCAGAAGAAGAACTCCGCCAGACGATTGTGTGTGGCCACTTTGTCTTCCAGCCGAAGATAGGCGTAGCGGCGCACCAGAGGGTGCATCTCGAGAGTGCCGGCCTCCCGATCCCACTTGAGCCAACGATCCTCTTCCAGGCGCTGAATCGCCTCTGAAAGCTTCGTGTCCGGCCAGTCTTCGGCTATGTGCCGCGCAATGGTCATGGTCGCCTTCTGTCGCATAGCAGCAAGACCGCTGAGGAATTGCCCAATCTCGTCGGGTAGGGTGTTGTAGGCACGCTCAAGCACGTGTTGGTGAATCGCTTTGAGATCTCGCGCGACTCTGGTTTCCCACTTGTGAGCCGCACGGATATCGTCCGGGAGTTCGGAGTCATAGTGCAGAGCGTTGACCAGCCGGTCAAGGCTAAGTGGGTGGAAGCCATAACGCGCCGCCTCCTCCCGCAACTCGCGGGGCAGCCCTTTGATGCCGCGAGCCTGGAGGTAGGCTACGGCATCATCGGGATCGAGGCCGCGCAGCTCAAACTCGACGTAGCCGGTCTGGTCATCCAGTTCCTCGGGGCGCAGACGGCTGATCACGAGGGTCTTAGTCGCACCCTCGCGGAGAAGCCCGCGCAGAAGACGAACCACCATCCGATCGGGACAGCGACGGTCGGACGGTTCCAGCTCATCTTCCGCGCGCTCGGGAAGCAGCGCGGCATCCACGGAGGCGTACGCGTGCAGGAGCCGTTCGAACCCATCAAGGACCAGGAGGATGCGCCGGCCAACCAGTTGCTGCGTCACGGCCGTCACTGGATCGTCCTGGGGCGGCAGTCCGAGGTACGCGGTGAGTTCGCTGAGGAAACGCTCGAAGCCGAGCTCGCCCTCGTAGAAGGAGCACTGGAAGATGCCCTCCAGGCCCAGGTCCTCTTGGGCTGGCACGACGTGCCAATCAAGCCACGACCATGATAGCGTGGACTTCCCGGTGCCGCCCATAGCCAAGAGGCAGCACATCGGATTGTCCTCTGAGCGCAACCAGGCGTCTAGTTCGTCCCTCTCCGCCTGCCTTCCGGTCCAGTACTCAGGGAGCGAGGAGACATCGCGGAGGTAGGGATTGGGTGCGCCGCGCTGTTGCCAGGGGGAGGGAACTGCTGTGGGTTCCTCCAGAAGTGCGATGATCTTCTCAAGCAGGTCAAGCTGTCGGTCGTGGTCGGTGAGAGTGGCTATTCGGTGGGCCTGCTCCGCCTTAACCCCCACTTTGCGCGCAAGCTCGCGACATTCCTCGTTTAGTACCGGCACAAGTTCTGTCAGGAGCAAGGGTATATGATCTGGGAAGAAGCCACCTTGTTTGAGGACTTCGGCTAAATCTTTGGTGGAGTGAATCATCTCTGCTCTGAAGGCATCCCGTACCTTCTGCAAATGAAAAGCCTGCAAGCCGAGGGGGCTCTCGATGCGGGTGGCAGCACGCTCCCAGATTTCCAGGAAAGGATTCCGTTTGCGAGGGAGGCGCCGCAAGAGAGCTTTGCCGGCCTCGGTAGTGATAGAGGCTGCCAGGCTGGTCAGAAAGCTGATCGTAGTGGAGTCAAGTTCAGGCAGAGTAGCCATGTTCATAGAGCGCCACCATCGTCATGCACGTGTGCATGATACCTTTGCAGCGGACTCTGTACGCCCTACAAAGGTCTGACGGCTCCCGGCCATCATCACCCGTACTTATAGGCCACGCCGAAGCCGCCGCGGGGGTAGGACCAGTCAATGTTCTCGTAGGGGCAAACAATCTGGCAGGCACCGCACTCCAGACAGTTCTCATAAGCCACCTCCAGCACTTCCTCCTCCTCGGCCCAAAGGTATACCTCCGCCGGGCAGCGGCAAATGCACGGCTTATCCTCGCACCGCCGGCAGGTCTCCTGATCTTTGATGACCAGGTGACAGTTCTCCTCATCAATCTCATACTTGACCAGATATAGCTTATCCGCCAGGCCCTGGTTGGCACCTGCTTCTATCATATAAATGACCTCCCCGCGTCAATAGCATCCCAGACCATCCGGGGAATCGAGCCCCGCCGCAGAACCTCCCGGACTATCTTCCATTGCTTGCTGCGCTTGGTCTCGTCGTCCACCGTCATCATCTCGGCAATGGAGTCCGCCGCCAGTTGCGGGTACAGACTCAGCACCCAGGGATGACGCTCCATAAAGGTGGTGGCATTGCGGTACTTGCGTAAATCGTTGAGCGTTGGGGTTTCTTTCTCCAGGCGCTCGCGGTACTTGTGCAACGTGCGGGCGGAAAACTCGCCCTTCTCGTGGGCCTCAATGGCGGTTTCCGCCGCGACCTTGCCCGACAAGATGGCGTGATTGCTCCCCTCGCGGTGGAGCCCGTTGACCAGTTGCGCGGCGTCGCCGACCACCATCACCCCATTGCCGAACAGCGCCGGCAGCCGATTATACCCGCCCTCGGGAATCAGGTGAGCCATATACTCGCCCACTTCCCCACCTGCTATCAACGGGGCTAGGGCCGGGTGCTGCTTGAGCTGCTGAAGCATATCAAAGGGCGTGGTATGCCCCTTAATGGCGTCCGCCAACAGCACGCCCACGCCCAGAGACAGGCTGCTCTCATTGGTGTACAGAAAAGCGGTGCCCAGCATCCCCTGGGTGGACGCCCCGTACATCTCAATGGTAGCGCCTTCGCCGGGTTGCAGATGGAAGCGGTCCTCAATAACCTGTGGATCCAGGCGGATGATTTCCTTGGCCACGCTGGCGGCATCTTCCACGCGCAAGTCACTTTGCATGCCCAACGCCTTAGTCAACTCGCAATTGACACCTTCGGCAATGATAACTATCGGTGCATAGACCTCCCCTTCGGGCCGCCCGGTGCGCACCCCAATAACCTGGCCCTTATCATCGCGCAGCACCTCATCTACCTTGGTCTCATTGATAAGCAGCGCCCCAGCTGCCTCAGTCTGTTGCGCAAGGTACTCATCTATCTTGACCCGCAGCACCGTGTAGGCATTGGGGACGTCTTGGGCAAACTGCGGGCTGCGGTAGCCGACCTTAATGACCGAATCCTCGGTGAGTATCCAGGCATTCTGCTCAATAACACAGCGTTCCAGCGGTGCGTCTTTCCAGAATTCCCCGAATACCTCGGCCGTGGGTCGGGTATACAACACGCCGCCCATAACATTCTTGGTACCGGGCTTGCGCCCCCGCTCAAAGACGATAGTGTCCAGGCCAGCACGCGCACAGACCGTAGCCGCTGCCAACCCCGCCGGCCCGCCTCCTGCGACGATGACATCAAACTCGAGCCTATCGGGCACCGCTACTTGCCCAGCCCCAACTTCCGCTACTTGCGTTTCCGTCATTACTGATGTCTCCTCAAATGCTTGCTAACTCTGTCTATATTGTGGGAGGAGCCGGACAGGCGAGACGTCTGTCCTACCGGCACGGGCAGGTCGCCCACACTAGCCCCCATCCCCCATCAGCTTCTCTTTGAGATTCCGCTCTTTGGCTAGCTTGATAAGCTCCGGCACTACCTGGTATAGGTCGCCTACTATCGCGTAGTCGGCGACATTGAATATGGACGCATTGGGATCAGAGTTGATGGCTACGATGGTATCCGAAGTTTGCATGCCTACCAGGTGCTGGATGGCTCCGGAAATCCCACAAGCAATATACAAGCGGGGGCGGACAGTACTGCCCGTCTGGCCCACCTGGTGGTCATGAGAGATCCAGCCCGCGTCCACGGTGGCCCGCGAGGCGCCCATCACCCCACCCAGGGCGTCGGCCAGCTCCTGGATTAACTTAAATCCCGCCGGGCTGCCCCGGCCCCGGCCCCCGGAGCAAATAATCTCCGCATATTGCAGGTTGGGGGTGTCCAGGTCGGTATCGGACTGGAAGCTGATTATCTTCGTGAGGACCTCGTCTTCAGTCAGGGCCAGCTCCTCGGACACTATCTGTATCCGCCGACTCTCGTCAGGCAGCAGAGCTTCCATCACTCGCGGCCGGACCGTGGCCATCTGGGGCCGCCGCTCGCGGGTGAGGATGGTAGCCATAATATTGCCGCCGAAAGCCGGGCGGGTCTGCCGCAGCAGCTTGGTCTCTTCGTCAATGTCCAGCCCGGTGCAATCGGCGGTCAAGCCGGTGCGCAACTCAGTGGCTATCGCCCCGGCCAGGTCCCGCCCCAGGGTGGTGGCCCCGACCAAGACGATTTCGGGCTTGTATTTGCGCACCAGGGCGATACTCGAGTTAGCATAAGGGGCGGTGCGGTAGCGTTCCAAGACAGGATTATCTACTACATAGGCCTTGTCAGCTCCGTAATAGCCGGCCTGCTCGGCCGCCGCCTGAACATTGTGGCCCAATACCATCGCCGCCAGCTCGCAGTTCAGCGCGTCGGCCAACACCCGGCCCCGGCCTAGTAGCTCCCAACTAACCGGATGTACCTCGCCAGCATCCTGTTCGACAAAGACCCATACACCTGAATATTCCTGGGCCGCGGCACTTACCTCTACTTCTGCCTCGGCCTTCTCCTCGCCAGGCTCCTCCTCGCCCTCCAGGTACAGACAGTCGGTGGGGCAGACCTCAATGCACTTGCGGCACACGCGGCAGTTCTCGTAGTCAATGACCGCCACGTCATCCACTATGTGGATGGCGTCAAAGGGGCATTCGGCCACGCACAGTTCGCAGGCAATGCACTTTTCCGCGTCAATCTGCAAGGTAGGTTTGTTCTTTTTTTCCATCGGCAATCACTCTTCGGTTCCCACAGCAGTTCGCTCTACAAGCTTATCAAGCAGCGTCGCCGCTGCACCGGTGGGGTCCTCGGTGCCGCCGGGGATCATCTCGCCTGGCTCGCGCTCCGGAGGGGCAAAGATGCGGGCCACAACTGTCGCTGAGCCACTCAGACCCAGTTGTTCCTCATCTGCCTGCATGTCCGCTGCCGCCCAAATCTCGGATTCATAGCGCGCTGCCCGAATCATATTCGGCAGGGAGGCGTAGCGCAGCTCATTCATCTCCTCCACACAGGTTATCAATGCGGGCAGGGGCGCCTGTACCGTCTCCACGCCCTTCTCCAGGCGCCGCTGGACAGTGATAGTCCGCTGCTCCAGGTCAAGCTCGGTCACACCAATCGCGTAGGTAATCTGGGGCAAGTCCAGGCGGCAGGCCAGCCCCGGCCCCACCTGGGCGGTATCCCCGTCAATGGCTTGTTTGCCACACAGCACCAGATCCAGCCCATCCTCCTGAGCAATCTTCTCCAGCCCCGCGCACAGCGCGTAGCTGGTAGCGAGGGTATCGGCGCCGGCGAAGGCTCTATCGCTGAGCAGGATCGCTCGGTCCACTCCCATGCTGATGCACTTCTTGAGGGCCTCAACCGCCTGCGGCGGGCCCATTGAAAGGGCGGTGACGTGGCCCCCATACTTCTCTTTCAATTCCACCGCCGCTTCGGTCGCATGGGCATCAAAGGGGTTTAAGATTGAGGGGACACCCTCGCGGATAAGTGTATTAGTTTCCGGGTCTATACGGACCTCGGTAGTATCGGGGACCTGTTTGACACAGACTACCATGCGCAACATAGCTATCTTCACTCTTCCTACGCATTAAGACGCGGCCCGCAGCAGGCCGCGTTGGAGGTTGTGGCCTAAGCCCATCTTATTCTACTCCTTCTTTCACTCATATTTCAAGTGCTAATAGTCATCCCATTCTCGTTCAGCTTGAAC
>CAYNMY010000111.1:0-298 GCA_964398275.1 uncultured Armatimonadia bacterium
TAACCTGGTCACGGTAAGCGATATGCCCGAGGTACCGCTGGGCGCGCAGCGTGACCTGCTCCAGTCGGCCTTGGGTGACCAGCTTCAGGTCAGGGTAGTCGAAGGCAAGGTCCTATTAGTTGAGGGCTTAGTCGCCGCCGACGCAGAAGCCGCCAAGGTCCAGAAGCTCATCGGGCTATTCGAGAAGACCAATGTCGTGGACCTGACCTCTATCGCCGACCCGGGTCGGCGGCAGGTGGTGGTTCGCGTCAAGGTGGGGGCGGTCAATCGCCCCGGCCGGGGGAAGCTGGGCGGGTAC
>CAYNMY010000111.1:308-6913 GCA_964398275.1 uncultured Armatimonadia bacterium
CCACCACCAATGGCGGGCCCCCGCCCTCAAGCGCCGCCGCGGGGCGGCGGCAGGTACTCGTCCGCGCCCGGATCATCGAAGTGGACCGTAGCTCCCTGGACAAGCTCGGGGTCAACTGGGGCCAGATTGCTGCCGGCGCGTTCCTGGACCAGCCCTTCCTGGTCCAGGCCGAGGGCCCCAACACGAATAATATCTACCCGATTGGGGCTCAGTTCGATGCCCTGGTCAGCAACGACCTGGCCCGTATTCTTTCGGAGCCTAACCTGCTGGTGAACGATGGTGAAACGGCCGAAATGAACGTCGGCGGTGAGCTACCCATTCCGGTACCGCAGGCCGCTGGGGGAGTGTCCAACGTCACCATCGAGTACAAGACATATGGTGTACAACTGAAGATCAGTCCCCGGATCCTGCCAGGTGGCGAGAAGATAGAGTTGCATGTGCATCCGAAAGTATCGGCGCTGGATTATGCCAACGCCGTGACCATTAGCGGGTTCAACGTCCCGGCCTTGCGCACCCGGGAAGCCGATACCAAGGTCACCGTTAATAACGGCGAGACTCTGATCATCGGGGGCTTGGTCCAGCGCGAGCAGTCAGAGAACATAAGAAAGATACCACTGTTGGGTGACTTGCCGATTATTGGCGAGCTATTCAGACACAGAGAATTTCAGGAGGGCACGACCGAACTGGTCATCCTGATCACGCCCGAGATATTGGACGGGGGACCGAGCGGGATTCCAGGAGCCATTGAACCAGAGGTCGTTAACCCGGAAATCGACATAAACCAATGATACGAGTACTGATCTCGGAAAACACACCCGGCGAAGCTGACGAGATAGCCCGCAAGCTGGCCAGCGCCGAGGATATCCAGATCGTCGGCTACGCCCGCGACGGCCTGGAAGCCGCGCAGATGGCGGCACAGCTCCGCCCTGATGTGGCCTTGATCCATACAAGGCTGGCGGGCATGGACGGGTTTCAAGCCTGCCAGATGGCGAGGGTGACAGCTGTGGAAACGGGTTGCGTACTGCTGGCTCCTCCAGACGAAGAGAACGAAGACACTTGGCGCCGGGCGATGGTGGCGGGCGCACGGGGCCTGCTTTCGACCGAAGCCAGCGCGGCTCACCTTCTCTCCGTGGTACAAGAGCTCGGCGCCGCCAAGCAGCCCAAGGACCAGCACGAGTATCAGTTGGTCACCGATCCCAGCAAGATGCCGGTAACCATCGCGATTACCGGTGCCAAAGGCGGCATCGGCAAGACAACCCTGGCCACCAACCTGGCCATCTGTCTGCAGCACCAATTCCCCGGGCAGGTGGTACTGGTCGACTTCGTGGGGCAATACGGCGACGTACCGCTGCTGCTGGATATGCGCCCCCGGGTCGGCCTCGGCGAGTTGATGCTGCACGAGGAGTTGGATGCTGATCTGGTTCAGTCGCACCTGACTGAGCACAGTTCGGGCCTACAGATACTGGCAGGGCCTAATGGCACCGATATCGGGCGCATGGGCACTCAGATTGATGTGACCTCTGCTGCCAACCTGGTCAGCATTCTGCGCAGCGAGTATCGCTTTGTCGTATTCGACGTTCCCGCCCTGGCCGGCAACGTCAGCGCTTACCTGTTTTCCCGCTGCAACTTCATAGTGGTGGTTACCTACCTGCTGGACCTGGCCGCCATTCGCGACACCAGCACCTTGATTGAGAGCCTTGCCCAGACGCAAATGCCCAGCGACCGCATCAAATTGGTGGTCAACCGCCGGAGCCAGCGCAATCCCTTTTCGATTGCCGATTTGCAGCAGACAGTGAACCATCCCATTGACGCTCAGGTGCCCGAAGACGTGGTGACGGTGACCTCGGCTCTCAACGAAGGAATCCCGGTCGTACTCAAATCGCCGGGCTCAGCGGTAGCCAAGGCAATCAAGAAGCTGTGCAACTCGCTGATCGCCGAGCTGCCTAGCCCGGCGCAGGCTACGCCCCGCGCGGCGGCCCAACCAGCACCGGACGTTGAGCGGCACGGCGAGCCCGCGGCAACCGTGAATTGACATGAACAACACACCCATTCGGCGCAATAACTGGTGAAGCTATGAGAATGGACACGATGACCGATACATACCAAGAGGACACCGAAGAGCAGCAGGATACGCTCGATGAGCTCAAGAGCACGGTGCATCGCCTGCTACTCACTGAGACAGAATTCTCAGTGCTGCAGCGGATGACGCAGGAGCAGCTTGCCGAGCGCATCAGGTACTTGACCGAACAGGTTTCCGCTGACTCCGGTCTTACTCTCTCGTCGCGGGATCGAGGCGGCATCGAGCAGGAAGTCATCTACGAGGTGCTCGGGTACGGCCCGATACAAACGCTGCTCGACGACCCAGAGATAAACGAGATAATGGTCAATGGCCCCTATCAAGTCTTCATCGAACGCCACGGTATCTTGGAGTTGACCAACCGCAGATTCGCCGACGACGGGCACGTTATGCGCATCATCGAGAAGATCATCGCGCCGCTGGGTCGGCGGCTGGACGAAAGTATGCCGATGGTTGACGCCCGGCTGCCCGATGGTTCGCGAGTCAACGCGATTATCCCGCCGCTTGCGATCAACGGCCCCACTGTGACCATCCGCAAGTTCTCGCCAGAGCCGTTCACGCCCGCAGACCTGGTCAACTTCGGGACGATGTCGCCGACGATGCAGACGTTTCTGGATGCTTGTGTTAAGTCGCGCGTAAATATACTAGTTTCCGGGGGAACGGGCAGCGGGAAGACGACGACTCTGAACGTGTTGTCCTCGTTTATTCCGAAGGGTGAACGAATTGTCACCATCGAGGATGCCGCCGAACTGCAGCTCCAGCAAGACCACATCATAACGCTGGAAAGCCGCCCGCCCAACGCCGAGGGCAAGGGCGAAATCACCATCCGCGCGCTGGTAAGAAACGCGCTGCGGATGCGCCCGGACCGCATCGTCATCGGCGAGGTCCGCGGTGCCGAGGCCCTCGACATGCTCCAGGCCATGAACACCGGCCACGATGGGTCAATGAGCACCTTGCACGCCAACTCGGCGCGCGACGGTCTGGCCCGAATGGAGACCATGGTCATGATGGCCGGGATGGAACTGCCCAGCAGCGCCATCCGCGAGCAGATCTCCGCAGCGTTGCACTTGATAGTGCACCAAAACCGCCTGCGCGATGGTTCGCGGCGGATTACCTCGATCACTGAAGTACAACGAATGGAAGGTGAAGGGATAGTACTGCAGGATATATTTGTCTTCGAGCGACACGGCGTGGACCGCGACGGCAAGGTCATCGGCGAGCACATCGCCACCGGGGTACGGCCGCTGTTCATGGATATTCTGGAAGCGGAAGGATACGAACTGGGTCCTGACACCTTCGCGCCAAGTTCCAAACCGGACAGGAGGTTCTGAGCAATGGGTATACTAGTGACCGTCCTCGTCATGGTGCTGCTGGCCGCAACTGTGGCTGCCATAGTGTACGTGGTACTGAGCACACGGACACGGGGACAGCAGCGGTTGGCAACGCTGACCACCAGCGGTACTGGGCATGATTCAACATCCGCCGCGCAGGTCCAGTGGCAGGGCATCGCAGACCGGGCCCCGCTCATTACCACCCTACTGCGCAGGACGGCCATCATAGAGACGCTGCAACTGGATATACTGCGCGCCGGGTGGCTGCTGCGCCCCTCGGAACTGGTAGCGATCACCATCGGGGGCGGCCTGCTCGGAGCTGCGGTCGGGTTGGGCACCACCCAGCGCTGGGGCATAGGCGCGCTTGGTGCGCTGATCGGCGCCGCCATTCCCTGGGTAATGCTGCGGGTCCGTCAGTCAACTCGAGCCAAGGCGCTCAGCGCCCAGATTCCCGGCGCGATGGATATGCTCGCCTCGGCCCTGCGAGCGGGCTTCGCCTTCCTGCGCGGGTTGCAACTCATTTCCAGCCAAATGCACCCGCCGATCTCCGAAGAGTTCGAACGGGTGGTCGAAGAGATCCAGTTCGGCACCTCGGTCACCGAGGCACTGGACAATCTCATCCGCCGCACGCAGGACTACGACCTGGAACTGGTGGTCGCCGCGGTGCAGACGCAACTGGAGATCGGGGGTAATCTCGCGGAGATCCTGGACAACATCGCGGATATGATCCGCGAGCGGGTCAAGCTGGCCGGCGAGATCGCCACGGCCACCACCGAAGGGCGGTTCTCCGCCGGGATTCTCCTGGCCCTGCCGTTTGGCGTCTCGTTTATGATGAATACCATCAATCCCGGGTATATGGATCCGCTCTTTACGACCCGTCTGGGTCTGATACTGCTGGCAATTGGCATCGGCCTGATGCTGGTGGGTTTCGCGGTCATCAAGAAGCTGATCACAATCGACATCTAGCCCGCGCTGAACTGCGTTTTCCGCCAGCCAGCCAGGGGAGAAGCAAACCATGATAGCCTTGTTTGCGTTAATCGTTATACTCGTCTTCGCTGCTTTCGCCGTCCTCGTGGCCGGATTTGCGACCGAGAGCAGCGCCGTGCGCCTTAGCGAACGCGTCGAGAACGTTCAGCGCGCTACCGTGGTGGTCCGGGGCACCCACCTCGACGCTGAGTTATCCAAATCGATCAGTGACCGGCTCATCCTGCCGGCGTTGGGGCGACTGCGCGAGCGGATTATGCAGCTAGCCCCCTCGCAAGCCGTGCAAGCGGCCCGGATGAAGCTGGATCGAGCGGGCAGCCCCGCCTCCTTGACCGTGGGCACGTTCCTGACAATACGGGTTGTCTCAGTGCTAGTCGGTGCCACCACTGCTGCCGGCCTCTTACTGCTGTGGCACGGGCCTCTCCTGCAGAAGCTGGTAGGCGCCGGCTTCCTCATAGTGCTCGGAGCGCTGGGACCGGATTACTTCCTGGATGCCAAGATCAAAGCGCGTCAGAACACGATCCGTAAGGCGCTTCCGGATGTCATTGATCTACTCGTAGTCAGCGCCGAGGCCGGCACCGGTCTGGACGGCGCGCTGGCCGTGGTCATCAAGCGGAAAACCGGCCCCCTGGTGGACGAATTCAACCGGCTGCTGACCGAAATACGCCTGGGCAAGAGCCGTCCGGAAGCCTGGGAAGACCTGGCAATCCGCGTTGACCTCGACGAGCTGAGAATGCTCGTTGCTGCCCTGCGCCAGGCAGAACAGCTCGGTGTCAGCATCGCCAAGACGCTGCGTACCCAGGCCGATTCCCTACGCACCCAGCGCAGCCTGCGCATCCGCCAGATCGCCGCCAGCCTATCTATCAAGATGTTGTTCCCCCTGATCTTCTGTATCCTGCCCGCGCTGTTCATTGCCGTGCTCGGCCCGGGTCTGATGCAACTGGCCAGCACCTTCAAGGACCTCGGTTTGTAAGCCACCCGACTAGAAGTAGCCCGAGACCAGTTTAACCAAGACAGCGAAGCGACTGGGGGAGAACAGACCGACCAAGCCAAAACTATGAGAATTGTGATCGCCTACGCAGGCGAACAACCGGCGCAAGCAGTCGTTGCCGAAGTCCGCAGACGGGCGCCCAATTGGGAAGTAACCCATTGCACGGCGATCTCTGTGCTCGAAATGCTGCTCACTGAGCAGGAATACGACCTCATCGTCGCCGATCTAGACCTGTTCAAAGGAACCAGCCTGGAAGACCTGGCGCCAATCAAGGCTCTGGCTCCTGAGGCGTATTGGATCGTCGTCGCCAGCCCTGGCGACCAACTACTGGGTGCTCGCGCCCTCTCAGCCGGTGCCGACTACCACCTCACCAAGCACGACCGCTGGCCCAGCGAGCTATTGCTGGTGGCCAAGTACGCCGAAGGGGTCGTCAGCCAGCGGCGGCAAGTGCGGCGGACCGCCGAATTAGCGCGCCGCCTCGTTGACCTGGGTACCACCATCGCTACGGATAACGACCTGCCTGACGTCCTGGCAGTCATCGGCGAGACAGCAATTAGCATAAGCGACGCTGTCTGCTGTTGGCTGGGAATCCTAGACGAAGAGGGAAGCGAATTCGCAGAGCATTATACCTACGGCGATACCAACACTGCCGCGGCCTGGCGAAGCCAGATTCTCGACGCTGCCTGGACAACAGTACATTACAATGACCTACTGGTGTCCCAGCTCGAGGGCCCCCACGGCGGGCCTGGCCGCATAGTGAGCATACCGATCACCGCCGCCGGCCTGCAAGCCTCGGGAACGGTGGTTCTGATCACCCCACGGCTGGAACCCCTCTCCGAGCTGCACCGCAACGCCTTGCAATTCCTGGCTGCCCATGCGGCCATAATCCTGCAGACCGAGCGACTTCATCAACTCGTCCAGCAACGCACCCGACAGATGGAGGCGGCCGCCACTCAAGCCGGGGAAGAAGGGGCCCGCGCCCGGACGCTGCTGAACGCCGCCGTAGCGGTAACCAATACCCGCAAGGCCTCCGAGGTTCTGGAGAAGATCGCCACCAATGCCGCCGTCGAAATTGGCTTTGACCGCGTCAGCATCTATCTGGCCGACTGTGACCACGAAGTGCTCCCGGGCGCCCTGCAAGCCGGAGCCGACGGCACGGTAGTTGATATCTCCGCCCGCCGCTTCCCGCTCACAAGCGCCGGCAATGTCTTGGCCCACGCTG
>CAYNMY010000112.1:0-4043 GCA_964398275.1 uncultured Armatimonadia bacterium
ATGCGCGTGGCCGCCGGCGTGACGGGCGGGCTGCGGGCCACCGCTATAACGGGGCCGAATGTGCCGCTGCTGATGGGGATAGAGGGGCAGCGTCCGGCCATGTCAGGGGAATTTCTGGTACCGGTAGACAGCTCGACCGGCGTCAAGGTGATGTCAATGGGCATGCTCGCGGAAGACCGGGACACGCCAGTCATCTGGCGGGGCCCGCTGCGCGGCATGGCCGTCCGGCAACTCATCGCTGACGTAGCCTGGGGTGAGCTGGACTATCTGATCATTGACCTGCCTCCGGGCACTGGCGACGAGCCACTCACCGTCGCCCAGTCTCTGCCTGCGATTGACGGTGTAGTCGTGGTCACCCAGCCCCAGGAGGCCAGTCTGGAGGACTGTCGCAAGGCCATCAACTTCGCCCGCCGTCTGGAACTGCCGGTCCTCGGCGTGGTCGAGAATATGAGCGGGCTGATCTGCCCGCATTGTGGGCAGACCATCGCGGTGTTCGGCGCCGGTGGGGGAGAGGCGATGGCGGAGGAAATGGGTGTGGCCTTCCTGGGCCGCGTGCCGCTGGCTCCTGCGCTGGTCGAAGCTACGGACCACGGGCGGCCGCTGGGGCCTGAGAACCTCCCAGAAACTGTGTGGGAGGCCTTGACTGAGATTGCCGCAAAATTGCCCCGCTAGCAGTTGCTGGCGTTAATTGGCATTATTTGGTGGCGGACTATTTCGTGGCTCTCGGCTAGGAGGCGGGCCGGCCTCGTTGCGCTCGACACGGCCCCTCCAACGGCGTAACACAATCGTGCAATAAGGTTTCCGGAGGGGCCTGTCGCGGGAAGCTTCGCAGGGCGAAGCTTTCAAGGCTGGCCCTAAAGCCGTCAGCAATCTTAGGCTGACTTATGCAACTAAGCACTATTGGTACCCGATTATCGTCCGCGTCCTGTCATTGGACGAGGTGCTCTTGACAACAGAGGAGTAACAGCAGATGCAAACCAAGTTTGAGTGCGTGTCGTGTTTCGTGCGCCAGAGCGTCGCAGCCGCGCGTATCACCACTGACGATGTGGCGCTTCAGGAGCACATCATCCGCGAGACCCTCCACCGACTGTCCCGGGTGGACTTCGGAGTAACGCCGCTCGAGCTGGGCCAGGTGGTCCACCGCACGGTGCGGGAGCTCTCCGGCATCGAAGATCCCTATCTGGAAATCAAGCGGCAATCTACTGCTTATGCCCTGGCGAGATATCCCGGGATGAAGCAGATCGTAGCCGCCGCCCGGGAGCCGCTGCGCGTCGCCACCAAGATCGCTATCGCCGGCAATATCATTGACTTCGGCGTGCCCACCCGCCTCGACGTGGATGCCACCCTCGACCGCGTCGTGGACACACCCTTCGCGGTGGACGATTTCGAGCTGTTCGCAGACCGTGCAAGTGGGGCTGACAGCATACTCTACCTGGGGGACAATGCCGGCGAAATCGTCTTCGACCGCGTGCTCATTGAAGAGCTGCCGGCTGACGAAATCACAGTGGCAGTCAAAGATGAGCCGTTCATCAATGACGCTATGCTCGAAGACGCCCAGGCCGCCGGCTTTGCCGAATCGGTGCAGATTCTGCCCGCGCCGATCTATCCCGCGACCAACGCGGCGCTGGAGGAGGCGTGGGCCGCGCCTGACGTGATTATCGCCAAGGGTCAGGCCAACTACGAGGCCTACAGCGACGCCGACGGACCCCTGTTTTTCCTGCTGGTCGCCAAGTGCGAGGTGGTCGCTGGCGAGCTCGGTGTCAACATCGGCGACCTGGTCCTCCAGGCCAGTAGCTGGGTCAAGTAGTCTGGTGTGCGAGAGGCAGAATAATGACCGCGTCAACCTGGAACCACCTCTACGGACCGGTGCCATCGCGGCGGCTGGGACGTTCGCTGGGCGTGGACCTCGTGCCCTCCAAGGTGTGCAGCTTTGACTGCATATACTGCCAACTGGGGGCCACTACTGACAAAACCCTGGAGCGGCGGCCATATATCAATCCTGCCGAGATAATGGACGAACTGGCGCGCTGGCTCGAGAGCGAGGGCCAGGCCGACTATATCACCTTCTCGGGCCTGGGTGAGCCGACGCTAAACTCCGCGCTGGGCGAGATGCTTGGCGCCGCCAATGAACTGACGCAGCTCCCGGTAGCCCTGCTCACCAACGGCTCGCTGCTGTGGGATGACGATGTCCGCGCGGCTGCCTGCGCGGCCGATCTGCTGATACCCTCCCTGGATGCGGCCACCATTCCCTCCTTTGAGCGGGTCAACCGCCCGGCAAGTTCGCTGAGTATTCAGCAGATAATCGAGGGACTGCGGCTGGCGCGGCAGCAGTGCCCGGGCGAGATGTGGCTGGAGGTGATGTTAGTCGAGGGGTGCAACGATAGCCCGGAGGACCTCCAGGCCCTGCGGGCGGCGATTGACCGGATTGACCCGACCGTCGTGCAGATCAACACGGTAGTGCGGCCCCCGGCTGAGCAGTCGGCGCGAGCGCTGTCGGCTGAGGCTCTGCAGGAGGCGCAGCGCATCCTCGGCCCGAAAGCGGAGATCATCGCGCCGCTCGATGCCCAGCGGGTTATGGCCGCAGAGCGGGAGCGCAGCGAACAAGAAGTCGTCGAACTGCTGCGCCGGCGCCCCTGTACACTCGACGACATCGCCGTGGGCCTAAGTATGCACCCCAACGAGGCGATCAAGTATGTGGTGGCGCTACTGGATCGCGGGGCAATCACTACCGCCGAGCGCGAGGGGAAGAAATTCTACGTTCCCGTCGGCGACAGCTAACCCGGAAGATTCCTAAACGGCTTTCGTGAAACACCCGCTTTTTGGGAAAAAGCCCGTTTTTCACACTTTTCCCGCCTTCGCTTCCGCCTTCGCTAAAGTTACGGCGGACAGGAAAGCTACGGCGGACAAGCCGGCAAGAACTTTTGGCAAGTGAGCAACAGGGCGACAAATACAGCGTGTCGTTATTCGCAAAAGGCTGTGAATTGGCGTTTATCCAGCGCACGGCGCCCTACGGGCCTGTCTCGGCCTCCTATTGCTGCGGGAGGGGCCGTGTCGAGCACAGCGAGGCCGGCCCGCTGGTGTATCGGACCGCCTCACATGACGCCCGTGACCACTAGCGCGCCGCGTGAGGCATCGCCGCATTGACCCGCACGGTCTCGACAAACTCCTCCAGCGGCCGGGGACCCAGATCGCCTTCCTCGCGGCTGCGCACGGCCACCTGCCCCGACTCCTGCTCGCGATCGCCGACCACCAACATATACGGAATCTTCATTAGCTCGGCATCGCGGACCTTGGCCTGGAGGGTAGCAGACTCTTCATCTACCTCTACGCGCATGTCGTGGTCGCGCAGTTGCTGAGCGACCTGCCTGGCGTAATCAACGTTGCGATCGGTGATGGGCAGAATGCGCACCTGGACTGGCGCCAGCCACAGCGGGAAGTTGCCCGCATAATTCTCGATCATCGCCCCCAGGAAGCGCTCGATGCCGGCCAGGACGACCCGGTGGACCATGACGGGGCGATGCTCCTGGCCGTCGGCGCCGACGTAGCTCATATCGAAGCGCTCGGGCATATTGAAGTCGCACTGAATGGTCGGGCCATCCCACAGTCGGCCCAGCGCATCTCTGAGTCCGATGTCAATTTTCGGCCCGTAAAAAACGCCGTCCTTGGGCGCTTCATTGTACGGGAGGTCACACGCCTCCAGGGCATCGGCCAGCGCCTGCGTGGCCCGCTCCCACATCTCATCCGTACCCATAGCTTCGTCGGGCCTGGTCGCCAGGAATACCTCGTACTCGTCGAAGCCGAAGGTGCTGAGCATATCCCGGGAGAAGTCAATGACCCCGATCAGCTCGTCGGTGAGCTGCTCGGGCGTGCAGAAGATATGCGCGTCGTCCTGGGTGAAGCCGCGTACCCGCAGTAAGCCGTGCAGCGTGCCGCTGCGTTCGTGGCGGTAGACGGTGCCCAGTTCGAAGTAGCGGATGGGCAAGTCCCGGTATGAGCGGGGATCGGAATTGTAGATCAGGATATGTCCCGGGCAGTTCATCGGC
>CAYNMY010000112.1:4053-6776 GCA_964398275.1 uncultured Armatimonadia bacterium
CTTGATGCCGTAGGACTGGCCTTCCACGTCAGTGTAATACATCGGGTAGTCTTGCTGGGCATGCCCGGATATCTCCCAGATGGTACTCTTGAGCAGGTGCGGAGTGCGCACGAGCTGGTAGCCGCGCTTGAGGTGCTCCCGAGTGGTGAAGTCGGTCACAATATGCCGCAGCATCGCCCCATTGGGATGGTAATAGACCAGCCCCGCGCCCGCCTGCTCAAAGATGCTGAACAGCTTCAGCTCCCGCCCCAGCTTACGGTGGTCGCGCTGCTTGGCTTCCTCGATGCGCTCCAGATGTTCCTCTAGCAGCTTGCGTTTCGGATAGGCGGTGCCGTAGATGCGCTGGAGCATGGGATTGCGTTCGTCCCCGCGCCAGTATGCGCCCGCTACCGAGGTCAGCTTGAAGGCCACAATTTTCCCGGTTGAGGGCACGTGCGGCCCGCGGCACAGGTCGGTGAACTCGCCGTGTCGGTATAGCGAGATCCTCTGCTCGCCCTGCTCCTGAAGTTCGTCAATCATCTCCACCTTGTAGGAATTATCCCTGGCCTCAAAGAGCGCGCGCGCCTCGGCGGCCGCGACCTCCTGGCGCTCGAAGGGAAGGTCGGCGTCAATGATCTTCGTCATCTCCGCCGCGATGCGCGTGAGGTCGTCGTCGGTAAAGGGCTCGGGCACGTCGAAGTCGTAGTAAAAGCCCTCCGCGATGGCCGGGCCGATTGTGGGCTTGGCCTCGGGGAAGAGGCGGAGGACCGCATCGGCCATAATGTGCGCGGCGCTGTGGCGGTAGACTTCCTGCCCCTCGGGGCTCGCGAAGGTGAGCACGGCAAAATCAGCGTCGCGCTCAATAGCCGTGGAGAGATCAACCACGTCGGTATTGACTTTGGCCGCGAGTGCTGCCCTGGCCAGACGCGGGCCGATCTGCTCGGCTACCTGCAAGCCGGTCCTGCCCGCCGCGACCTCCATCGTCGAGCTGTCGGGTAGGGTGAGCTTCACTTGTGCCATACGCTAGCCCTCCTTCGCTATCCCGAATACGGAGTGGTTGGTAGTGGCGGCTGGTATAGCTATTGGGGTACCCGTGCTTCCTCTGGCACCACACCAGCGAGAAGCCATTGCCACTGAACGAGTGGACAGGCGGGACGCCTGTCCTACTGGAGTGACGGAGTGCGCCAGTCGCTGGTGGAAAAAACGCCGCGGAGGCCGCCCTGCCGCGGTCGGATTAGCGAGCTTATGGTGGGCGCTGGAGGACTTGAACCTCCGACCTCCACCGTGTCAAGGTGGCGTTCTCCCTCTGAACTAAGCGCCCACAACCTTTGGAATTATAGCATACGTAGCGGTGTCTGTAAAGAGTTGGCGTGAGGGTGCAGATAGCAGTCAATTGCCCGGGCAAAGAAAACGGGAACCTGGGCAACCAGGTCCCCGTATCGGTTCAGTTGGCTGTCGTCTCCCTTGGTTAGAAGGGAACGGCGACGCCGGCAACTACGACCTGAGCGTCGTCGAGCAAGGAATTGAGGTCCTTGCCGTCAGCCGACAGCTCCTGGCGGGCGTAGGTGAGGCTCACGTCTACGCCATCCGCCACGGGTATGCTCATCCCGATAGACCAAAGGGCGTCATACGGGGGGGCACTCCCGGTGTAGGTGCCCCACTGGGTATGCCTCCAGTACGGGGCAACTTCGCTGTTGCCGTCGAGGCTGTAGTAGGCGAACTGGAACGGAGTTGAACAGATGCTGAAGTCCAACTGTCCACCCAGAACCTCGAGATTGGCCATCGCCAACGGGTTGCGCAACCAGCGCTCCCATGGAATCCAGACGTTGCGAGCGTCATCTCCATAGGCCTCCCAGTACGGGTTAGCCGTGGAGTAGACGGGGTCGAACTCGGCGTCCAGGTCGGAGTAGTATCCGCGGAGCGCCCAGTTGCTTCCCTTCCAGATATCCACCATCGCCATGTAGCCGGCAGGGTCGCTATGCGGGAAGTTCTCCATCCCGCCTAGATCGGTCGTGAGCTTAGCGTACTCCACGTATAGCTCACGGCCGCCCCAGAACTCCAGCCACAGGTCTGCGCCGTAGCCTTCCTCCTTGGCAACGCCATCCACCAGCCAGTTGGCTCCAACCGCCCAGGACGGGCGGTTGTACTCCCAGCGGGCCGATAGATAGCCGTCGTCGGCACCGGCTGGGAAGGACACGCCAGGCGGCTGAGAATCGAAGGTGTATGTCGAACCACCAAAGAAGAACTCCCAGTCAAAGAGACCAAAGGAGTTGTCGAACTCAGCGCGGACGCCCTGCTGGGAACTGCGCTCGTTGTTCACGAGCAACCCCAGACCGTAGCTCTGGAACTGACGCCCGACCGTCCAGTTCGCGTTGACCCAACCGTGGGTCGGGAACATCAGGCAGGCCTCGTCCAGCCAGACCGTCTCGGCCACACGGCCGTCTACGGCCTGTACTGTGACGAGTTGGCCACGCCACGCGGCGGGGACCGTCACCATGGCATTCCTCATAGGATCAGCACTATCCCGAACCTTGAGGACGACCTTGCCCGTCAGGTCATCGGTGATCGCACCCTCAATGCCGATCTTGGCGGTGAGGTTGTCGAACTCCCCGTCCATGTCGAGCGTGCTGTCTACACTCGCGCTGCCCACTGACTCGGTGTAGGTGTCGTTCATGGAACCGACGGTGCTGGCCAGACCGATACGATAATCAATCCAACCAGTGACCTCCGGGCCCTTGGCCTGC
>CAYNMY010000113.1:0-6754 GCA_964398275.1 uncultured Armatimonadia bacterium
ACCATTGTTGCGACACCACCCTCCACCCAGCTTCGATTTCCACTTCGTTAACTGCGGGCCCCCAAGCCCCCCGTGGCGCCATGGGTGGCGCTCCCGGTTCACCAGTGGGACGCACCCAGACGACTATCTTTCCCGCAGGATGAAAAACCGGTTTGAACGGCATATTGACTTGTTCTTGCGGCATTCCACGTGCTCCCCAAAGACCAGGGGCGTAGTCTCGTGCAAATCTTTCGATGATGCGTGAGGCGCGATCCGAGGCGGCCGTTGCCCAGTGTGCGTCCAGTCTCCATGTGCATGTGAACCCAACACGCGGAAGCGCTCTTAGTACCTCCGACAGGTAAATCAGGTCTTTCTGCTCAACACGTGGCAGCACTGCGTCACAGATCTCTGTCGCCCGGTCAGCCCAGGAATGTTCCAACCCCATCACAACTCCCTCGCGATAACTGGGATGGCGGAATCGGACCGGCCACTGTGAGATATAGGGTTGCACTTGGCGCTGACAGTCTGACAGGTCAACGCTATCGAGTTGTAGTAGTCCTTGGGCCAGTTGCATCCATTCCCGAAACAGCGCCTCGTCAAGGTTCGGAAAGAGCGCCGCCAAACAAGCGTACGCCTGTGCGCCTACACTCAAGCCCTGGAACCAATTGCTAACCGCCGTCTCTATCCTTCGGGCGTCGTCTATAGCATCCCAGATAGACGTTTCCTCCGTCACGGTTCTCAGTAGCTGTCCTGCAAAGAAGTCTATATTGTGAGGAAATTCAAGAGCACTTAGTATGCGTCGCTCGTGCGCACTCGCCCACTCCGCCTGCTCCGCAGATATGCGCTCATGCTCAGGGTGATGATCCCGCAGCATATATTCACAGTGCCGCCTGAGTATCTCGCCCAACTGCAATTCCGAGTAGCTATCTTCCGAGAACCTCAGTACGGTACGATCGTCTATCATTTCGCCCAGTCTCGTGCTTTCCCGAGCCTCGTTGAAAACATCCTCCCGAGACGTGACAACAACTATGTTCGCTCCCTTGAGTCGGAAGATAATTTCCGGATCTGGCGCAACTGTGGAAAACTTTCCTCCCTGACCAAATGGGTCGTTCAACAGTATGCCTGTAGACTCCAGCCTCCTTGCGGCACGCACCTCTTCGACGTTGGCGAACCGGCGAGTCTTTCCGACTGCGCCCTCCTGCTGCATTTTCTCGAGCAACATTAGACCTGTCGCAGTCTTGCCTATATGAGGTGGCCCCGTCAGGAAGACAAGCCGACTCGCTCTGAGCTGGTCAGCATAATCATCAAAACCGACTGGTGCCACGAACACCTGTCTCAGTTTGTGCAAAACCCTCAACAGCTCACTGTCCATGCCAGGGATAGCGTATAGGGCCTGCATCAAGGCTTCAGCGAATTGTTCGGAACTCTCGATTTCGCCCTGCTTCGGTTTCGTAACAACAGAATAAAAGTAATCCTGATCGCCTTGCGAGATCAAAGGTTCCCCCTTCCGTTTCTCGACTTCTAGCTGCCCATTGCGTGTGCGCTCAGGCTCCTTGAGGAATACCAATATGCCTGAGTCCCCCAGGTGCCTTCTCGCGGTTCGCCATTCGTCGAATACCGCCCACCTCAATGTCCGATGAAGCACAAGGACGAATAGCTCGCACGTCGCAATTTCCTCGCGCCACCATTCGTGAACGTGTTTCGCCGCGGCCGGCGAATGCTCAAACATCACCGGCTCCAGCCAGCGACTTAGCGTTTCATAGACTGTCCTACGCTCGTCTGCAAGTTCGTCATCGCTTATTCGGGAGCTCACAAAGACGCGCATCTGAATTCCCCCTGGAACTGTCAAACGGGCCGCCCGCCGAAATACTGGGCACTCGAACCGTTGTTACATCGCAAGCAGGCGGAGAACAGCCCGTAGGCCAGCGTCTGGGCGTACATATCGGCGAACTGGTCGGCGTCGAGGTCATGAATGAGCGTCTCGCGGAAGGCCTGGTGCAGAGCGTGGAGCGGGCCAAGCTCGCCCTCCTGCGAAAGCACCCGCTGCGCGTTATCCCGCAATTGCTTCGCCTTGGCCGCCATATACCGGGCCAGTTCCTGGGCGGTGCCGACCGCAATCGGCTCGGCGGAGAAGAAGCCCTCCAGAAGCTCCTGTACCTGCACGACGCCCTCACTATCGCGCTTGACGTCACTGCGATCCGGCGTCAAGCGGCCCAGGCGCTCCGCCCGGCACAGCTCACCTTCCCGATACCAGCGAAACTCCAGGTAGTCGGTGAGGATGAAGTTAGGCAAGGCGGGTAGGTAGCGCTTGAGCTGATCGGAACGTTCGATCTGATCGAGGTTGGTACCGATGTCCTTGCACTCGATGTAGCCAAGGGGCAGGCCACTGCGCCTGACGATGAAGTCGGGCGCGCCAACGTCGGTGATGTGCTTCGGCTCGTTGGTGGCGGTGATACCCTCGCCAGTCTGCTCCATCAGCGTCTTGAGCGCGGGGCGATGGGTGTGCTCGGTGGCGTCGCCGAGGCGAAGGTGCTTGCGGAGTTCTTTGAGATATTGAGTGAAAGGCATCAGCAAGTGACTATTCGCGACATCGCGGTCATTGTCCTGCCTGGACAGAGCGAAAAATGGGTGGCACGAACTACTCCGCGCGCCGACAGCGGTGATGTGCTTAGGCTCGTGAGTGACCTCAACATCATCTCCGAGCGCATTAAGCAACGTCTCCAACGCGGCGCGGTTGCTCAGTCGCCCTCCAGAACATAGCGAACGGTCTGCATCATTAGACTGCGCATGACCTGCTCGCCGATGCGATCCAGAACGGCAAACTGGTTGATGATAGCTCGCCCCCGGCCGTAATCGCAAGCCGCGAGAAGTGCCTCCTGCTTGGTGTTGTCGGTATAGGCGAGGTAGCGCCAGTGCTCGTCGGTCTCGGCGACTATGATCGGGTAGTAGCCCACAACGCCGCCCCCAAACTCAGTGGCATCTACGTTGGGAAACAGCTTCTCATCGGCCAGGATCGGCGTCCCGTTGAACTGGGCGATACGCAGCGCCATATCGTAGGGCAGAATCGAGGAATCCCAGGTCTCTTTGCCGTTTTGCTGGAAGACCACTAGCCGGCCCCCATCGCGTACGTATTTCCTGAGCCTCTCCGCGTTGGCGTGGAGTTCGCCAGCTTCATCGTACTTAATGGCATTCGTGAGCAGGATTATTGCCTCGTACTGACTCAAGTCCGTCTCAGCCAGTTTGCCCCAGAGCTGCTCCCCGTCCATGCCGTGGTCCGCCAGGATTTGCGAAAAACGGTGAGTATCTTCGCCGTACAGGGCGAACTTGACGCCGGGAAATGGCTCTACAGCTATCTCCGGCATCACCTGCTCAGTGATCTGTTGTGCCATCACGGTGAATGTTCCACTGCCCCCAATGCGCTCAATCAGCACAACAAGCGGTACGTCATCGGGTAAGGTGCAGCGCAGGCTCTGGGTCCCGCCCCCGCTTATCCGCGCGGAGGCCAGGATCTGGGCGTAGCGCGGGTAGACCTGGCAAAGCTTTGCGTCAAGCGTGCCGCCCTTGGCAGCCGTCACCGTGACCTGGAACGAATCCCCTTTGGCTGCGGGCAGTTCGTAGGCGGCCACCGGCTGCTGTACCGACAACACTGGGCCAGTGAGTTCTTCGCCCACCTCCAGTGGCTGCGTGGTAATCACGCCGAATGATTCCCGGGCACTACGCGCCCCCAGGTAAAGCTGCATATCCTCGGCTGGTCGGCACAGGGTGACGGCCAGGTGCAGGTTGTCATTAGGCACAGCCACGAAATCATCCCAGCCCGCTCGATAAGCGGCCTCGTCAGCGTACCGACGCAGGTAGCTACCGCTCTTGGACTGCTGGAATACGCAGTAGATGGTTGCCGCATCCAAAGGGACCACAAACCGGGCGGGGTCGCCCTGCTTTGCACCGATAAGGACCTCTCCGACCTCCAGCGGCGCGGGCTTCGGTGGCTCCGACCGCGGGCCACCCATCGGCTCAACGGGCGGAGGCGGAGTGAGCTGCGGGGGTGCGGCCTGTTTGAGTGCGCGAAAGTTGAAGCTAGCCATAAACTGCGGCAGTTGCCAGACGGTGATCAGTATCGAGTTCCGGGCATAGTGTGGCGCATAATCGGCCAGAGCGTCGGCCTGCGCCAGCGCCTCGCCGAGTGCGGCGCGCAGCATACGAGCGACCCGCCGCTGTCCAGTGAAAGTATTTGCACTATCTATACCCCGCACCGCCCGGTGGTAGAACTCCGGGGCCCGGCCCAGCGGCGCCTGCATACGGCCCAGTTTATCCAAGATCCCGTAGATTTTCTCGGCCATGTACTTGTTGGTGGTCCGGGCAAACTCGGCCCCCTCCGGGCGAAGCCTTTCAAGTTCCTGCTGAAGGCCCTGGGCGTATTCCTGATCCGCCGTCAGCAGCACCATCGCCGCCACGTCCAGCCCGGACACGTCAACCTGCAGGTCGTCCCCTGATTGCCTGGGCGGGTTTAGCCGCAAGTCCTCGTCCAGCGTCATACTATAAGCCGACCTGTCCCTCGCCCCGAACACCGTAACAGTGAACGTCGGCGCAAGCTCGCCGGTCGGCCACCGTTGCGACTTGGGGCGATGGTTGATCAGGAAAAGCAGCGTGTGGTCTTGCCAGTCAACGCGCCGTACATCAATCTGGTCGTTGTCCGCGACCACGCCGCCAGGTACTTTGGCGGCCTCGACTATCAGCTCGGTCAGCGGCTCAACCTCCAGGCAGACGATACCCAGCTCAGACAGCTTGTGGTTGATTAAGTGACCTCCCGAAAAGTACATAAAACCGCGAATGCCGCAGGCCAGCCCGACGTAGGTCTGCAGGCGCATCTGGGCGGCCGTCGGGAATTGGTTGAAGAATCCCGCCTGGCCCGTACCGGCGAAAAGCGAATATCCCTTCGCCTGGGGACAGGTCCAGTTAAACTGGCGGCCCATGTTCTTCATATTGTGATCTAAGTAATCGGCATACCACCGGTATGTGCGGATCGGGGCGGGGTAAGTGTATGGCGCGCAGATATCCACAAAGGCGCTGGCCCCGCGCCGGTCGGCGTCATAGCCAATTATGTCAGCCACCGTCGGGAGGTGGGTCTCGCACTTGCGGATTCGCTCAACGTTGTCAAGCATGGCCGGGCTAACACCGCCATAATCATCCGCCAGGAACCACGCCAGAGCGGCGGGATGGCCTTTAAGGCTATTGATGTGCGCCTCGAGCTTCTCGCCGCGATAGTGCGGCCATTCCAGAGCTGCCGTCACCAGCATCAGACCATGTTCGGCGCATGCATCCAGGTGTTTTGGTGCGCCCATCACTCCCGTCAGGTGGTACTTCTTGTACAGTGGGAATCGCTCGGGGATCGCACCCCACGGTGCGAAGAGCAGAAACGGCTTGCCGTCCACGTAGAGCCGCTCGTTCTTGAAGACAATGTGCTCGCCATTGCCATCCGCGCGCAGGTGGGCTGTCTGCCTCAGCAGCTCCTTATGGTTGACATAGGGGCTGCGCAGCGCGGCCAAAATCGGCTGGTGCTTCCCGATGAATTCATAAGCCTCTTTGGCAGCCTGGGCAATCTGCGTAGAATCCTGGCCCTGAATTTGGCCGGCGACCAGCCACAGCTCCTCGGAGTAGCTCTGCCCCGGCTGGTCCAAGAACGGCTCTTTCCAACGCGCTACATACCACTGGCCTCTGGTAAACAGACATCGGGTCGGGTCAGTTTGGCCCGGGTGTAAGAAAGCTGTGAAATGCCCCGAGGACTGATCCCAATAGGCGAACCAGTAGCTGCTGGGATCGGAGCACATTCCGGACAGCTTGGCACTCCCAAACTTCTCTATGCGCAGCGGGTCAGCGGGCTCGACAAGATGAGTGCCCCGCGGACCGGTTCCCTGAATGTAGAAGCTGGTTGGTGTCTTTTCCGGCGGGCGCTGCGCAGTGATATAATAGCGCACGCGCAGATAGGGCTTATCCGCGAAGATCGTTATCTGCTGTTTGACCGTATAGTATGCGGTCTGCGTATCCGCTACCCACCCCCAGTCAAAGTTGACCGTCAGGGTCGCCTCACTCTCGCCTGTTGCGACATCATACTTGCGGTGCTTGTGAAAGCTGTTCTGAAACAGCCAGCAGTTTTCGCCTTTGGGCGGTCGCGGGGCGTTGACCACCAGATTGGTAACGCCCTTCCAGTTGGATGGTACTACCTCCTGGCCTGTGGGCTTGTAGATAATGCGATCCAGTGCCGTCTGCTTAACCTCAGCCCGCAGGACTGAGTTCTCCAGCACATACAGGCCCTTTTCCGTCCCGATCTGGGGCACACCGTGTGCCCAGGCGGTCACTACCAACATCATCACAGCAGCCAATAGTACCCGTCGCATCGTTCTCGCTCCTCTCAGGCACATCTCAGTCTTCACCCTTAGGCAATCTCGCTCGTGTCGAGCCGGATTGTCACGGCAGACCACCTCCTCGCGGAGACGCTCACTCCGGTTCGCGACAAAACCCTTGACACCTTCACCCCTCGTTCCCCGTCGTTGCCTGTCGCTGTCTGTTGTGGTGCTACGGTCACTTGCTTCTGGTCTTGTTGTCTCCGCTATCCACGCTCTGTCTCCGTCTGCTGTGCGATGATCGCGACAGGGAGCTCCTCGCTCTTCGTCAGCAGATGCTGTCTCCCAGGCGCACGTTTGCGAGTTGCCGGTACACCCCGCACAGCGCAATCCAGCGGCTCATCGAAATCGAAATGCGGCCGGTAAGTGAAGAACGG
>CAYNMY010000114.1:0-6748 GCA_964398275.1 uncultured Armatimonadia bacterium
CTTCCGAGGCGAAGTAGACCCGCCCCATCGCTTGCGGATCTTCCCCGCAGTCAATATCGTCTACCAGCTTGCCCTCAGCCAGAGGAGTGTACTCGTTGGGTACAGGCAGGGGCGTGGAGTCAATCATCACGACCTTGACGGGCTCCACTGCAGCCGATTCGCCGTCCACCAGGACGCTGATATCAATTTGCCCCTCCTCGGCGACTTTGAATTCAAGTTCCTTTTCGGTAAGGATTGCAGGAGCGATTTGAAGGTCGTGCTGGGCGATGACTGTTCCGTCCCTATGCCGCTTCGCCACCACCGAGAGCTTCGCCGCGCGATCCGACCCCAGACGGAGCCGAAGCTCTATGCCCTCGGTCAGGCGCAGGAACCGGCTGGGGTTGAGCAGATCGAGCTGGACGACTGCCACAGGGTCAAGCGCCTCGACCGGCTCAATCTTCATCACCTCAACGTCACTAAGATAACGCTTCTGAAAAGTGAAAGTCTGCCGGCCACTTTCCAGGAAGGTGAGGCGCATGCCGTCTCCGTCATAGGTGTGCCCATCCGGGAAGGTCACCTGGTATTGAGGAGCTGCGGCCCGCTCCGTGGTGACCCGGTACCAGCCTCGATGAGGGACGTCGGCATGGTACAGGAAGCCCTTATTGGGGTGAAGCTCGACGTTCGTCTGGCCATTGATAACGCAGTCAACTACGGCCAGGCCAGCGCCGTGGCGCAGCCACCTACCGAAATTCCTGCCGGGTGGCCCGTCCAGGATGCAATCTCGGAGGACGCAGTCGGGCGTGTGGGCAGATATGGCTGCGGCTTTGAAATGAACACCCTCTACAGTGACGCGACATCTGCCAGTGGCAATGCACGTGCCGCTCTCCGGCGCCCAGACGGGCCGTGCCTGCCCAGGCCCGTAGGGCCGGAAGGCTACTACATCCGCCAACGGCTTCGCCCCCAACTGGACGCGGCCGGGCCGTGGGCCCTGGTTATTGATCCTACTGGTGAAGGTATCTCCGCGGCGCAGGTAGATCGTATCGGGCTCGCGATTCGCGGAGGCCATATCAAACGCCTTGGTGATCGTCCTGAAGGGCCGCTCCTGGGAGCCGTCGCCGGCTCCGTCATCTCCGGCGTTGGCCACGTACCACTCAGCAGCCCACGCTGGCCCGGCCAAAACAGTCGTGGCGCTGATTGCAATAACCAGTAGCGGACAAAGCCTTCGCAGCTTCCTGACGCAACTAAGCATAGCATTCCCTTCTTACTTGTGTTTGCCAATAACTGCTATGTGCCTGCTAACTTCGCGGTTGGTCGTCGTTTCCCTTCGCTAGCCAACGGCCTTAAGGAGTGATGACGGCAACATCGCCGACAGCCTGCTTGCTTTCGCCCTCGACTCTAAGCCCACCCGAAACCAGAACCGACCCCGAAGCCAGCGGTGTGGCCCTATGCTCGTGGACCGCAATCGGCAGAGGTGGAGCCGGCCGGAAGCAGCCCTCCTGCGGATTGAACAGCTCGCACGAGCTCACCGTATGCGGCCCACCTTCCCCGTTGAATCCCCCGGCGATGAGCACCTGCCCATCGGGGAGCAAGGTGGCCGTGTGGTCCATACGCGGCTCGCTCATGTCCGGGCCGGGCGTGAAGGCGCCCGAGGTGGGGTCGAACAGCTCGGTGCTGCGAAGCTGGCCGCCGGCGGTAGCACTGTGACCACCGGTAATAAAGACACGGCCATCGGGCAGCAAGGTGGCAGTATGGCGGAACCGATCGGCCAACATGCACTCCGCAGCTTCGAACTGCCCGGTGGCCGGGTCATATAGCTCAGCCTCGGACAGCGTCTGCTCTCCGGGGTATTGTGTGCCGCCGGTCACCAGAACCCGACCGTCTGCCAGCCGACAGGCAGCGTGGCCGAAGCGACTGAAGCGCATATCGCCGGTAGCCACAAAGCTGCGGGTGGCGGGATCGAACAGGTCACACTGGATCAAGGACATGACCCCACCCACAAAGCCGCCGGTGATGAGCACGCGTCCGTCGGCCAGCAGCGTCGCCGCGTGCAGTTCGCGCGGGGCAGACATCTTGTGCCCGAGGAAGATAAACCGCTGGCCATCGAAAAGCTCGGCAGTGCGCGAGGTCGAGTAGGGTAGGATAAAGCCGCCGGCAATTAGCACTGTCCCATCGCGCAGCCGCGTAGCCGTGTGAAAGGCGCGGCGCTTATGACCAGAGGGCCCGGCTGAGAACCGGCCGGTGGCAGGCGCAAAGATTTCTGTGCCGGTGGCAAAGGCATCACCCGGGCCGAGGCCACCATATACCAGGGTGCGGCCATCTTCCAGCAGCGTCGCGGTATGAGCATACCGGGGCGCGAGCATCTGCCCCTGCGCCCACGCAGGCCCGGCCAGGGCCAGAATCAGGGCGCCACCCAGGTGCCATCTTCCTCGCAGCATAGGCTCCTCTTCCTGCTCATCGCCTCCCGCAACGGCTGGCGCAATGGTGTCGAGGCACATCGTCAAGCGATGAATTCGGCGTATTGCCTACTCTTTCCTGCCCAGGAATTGCGCGGCCTCAGCCGCATCCGTAGCTCGCCAAAGCAAGCTGACTGCGCCGGGCAGATTCTGGGCAAGGTGAAGGGGGGAGCAGAAGCGAACTCCATACTGCACAGGCCACTCACTCGAACCAAGTGGCATATTCAGGAGGTACGGTATGTATCGTTTGCTGACCAGCATAATAGTCATCGTGATCGGTCTTACCCTGTTGATGGTTGCGTGTACCGGGGCTGATGAGCTGGTCTACTCAGAGTCGTTTGAGCAGGGGATGGCGGGCTGGAAGACCTACCAGACCAAGCCGCCCCAGGCCGAACTATCGGTAGTGACCGGGGACGCGGCGGACGGCCAGCGATTCCTCCAGGCCGAAATCCCCAGCGGGCCGGGACTGGCCGGGCCGCACTTTGCTCTGAAGAACCTCGAGACCAGCCGCGTTTACGTGATAACTGCTTGGGTGCGCGGTCGCGGGCAGATGATGCTGCTCTCGGGCACCGGCATTCGCCAGGTGCGCAGCCAGAACACAGAGCTGACCGACCAGTGGCAGGAGATCCAGCTCAGCAAGGTGCTGCGCGCCCGGGAGACAAGTGCGACCGTTCATTTCCTCATCCCCGGTAAGCCACAGCAAGCGCTCTTCCAGATTGACGATGTCACGGTTACCAAGCTCGATGTCCCGCCGCTCAAGGACGTGGCCGTGCCGGCGGTGCGCTTTGAGGCGGAGGACTGGATCTCGCCAGGCTGGAGAGGGACTGATGAAGCGGCATCAGGTGAGGCCGGTGCTGCCGACCGGCACTGGTTTCGCACCGAGCTCATCCCCTTTGCGCAGACCAGTCGGCCGGTGGATATTTGTGCGCGGGTCAACGCCTTCTCGGGGGACAAGGTGAGAGCCGAGACTTGCAACGGCGGCAGCAGGCAAACGCTGGCTGAGCAGGCTATCAAGCAGGATGGCTGGCAGTGGGTGCGATTCACCGGGCTGACTGCTGCTGAGGTGGGCGAGTCGTTCGCTATCTACCAAATCCGTCCGGAAAGGGGTCGGGAGCAGACCTTCCTCGACTCTATCGTCCTCACTACCGAGCCGGAGCTGTCTGGCGCCGAACTGGATGCCCTGCCTGCTTATGAGCAGCGTCCCTTCGCGGCGGTGGGCCGGTCAGTGCCTGCCCCGGTTATTGATGGCCAGGGCAGTGATGCTGCCTGGCAGGAGGCGGTTACGCTCCAGCCCTTTCTGTCGGGGCTGGAGGGTGCAGCCCCCGAAGCTCCGACGGAAGCCCAGATGATGTGGGACGACGACAATCTCTACGTCAGATTCCACTGCGTCGAGCCGATCCTCGACCCCGTCAACAACCGGGTCAACGATTTCCGCAAGCGCGACACCGAGCGCGACTCGATCCTGTGGAGGGACCAATTCGTCGTGCTCATCCTCCAGCCACCGGGCAGCGACTGCCTTTACGATTTCTTCATCAACGCGAACGGAGCGGTGAATGGTGCCCGGGCGCCGCTGACCGAACCGTGGGGCGGGCGGGATACCTCGTACAACCCACCGATTGATCTCGCCGCTCACATTGGCGACGGCTTCTGGGATGTGGAAATGGCTATCCCGTGGTCGGCAATCGGTGGCTCGCCTGGCGCGGAGCCCTGGCGGGCCTGCCTGGGCCGGCGGCGCTCCGCGGAACCGGAGGCCAGCTCCTGGAATGTGACCCCGGCGGGCGGCTTTCACCTGCCCGACAACTTTGGTGCTCTGAGGTTCGTTGATACTGCGCAAAGCCTGGCCGTTGACCTGCCCCTGCGCCTGGCCCCTACCGACAACCAGATCCAGGTGACAACGCGGGCCGAGCAGTTGCCCGTGACGGTGCTGCTGGGCACACGCGCCCTCCAGGAGGGGCCGGTGCGCAGCCAGTTCAAGATTCTGCGCGACCAGCCCGCCGTGCAGTGGACTTTCGATCTGGCCGAAACCGGCCAGATTGTCTTCGCTGCCTCAGTCCTGGATGGCGCGACCCTCCAGCCGCTGGCGTTGAGCAGCGAGATGACGCGCATGGTGGAGGTCTCTCGGGCTACGCTCCAGATCGCTACCGAGGGGCAGTGGCAGGCGCGAGTCGGCGAGGCAGTTGTGGCCAGTGGCACCGGTGATGCCGAAGAAGTGGCGCTGCCGCTGAGTGAAGGGGCCAACGTGGTCAGCATCACCTTTGAGAGCGGCTCTGGGGCCTTCACCGGGGAGTTTCAGGATGTGTCGTTGGTCTCCGATGAGAGTTGGGTAATGGCTGGCGCTGAGATCCCGGACAGATTCTACGAAGCTCGCCTGGACGACACAGAACTGCCCCGGGCGCAGATCCTGGGCGACAGCAAGTTGCCAGGGGCGAAGCTCGTCGGAGCGGAAGCCGGCCCGGTTACCGTGCGCAAGACGCTGCTGTGGCGGTTCTCGCGTATCTGGCCGAAGCCCGTGCCCTGCCTCTACGTGGCGCAGAACTGCCCGCAGCATGTGAGCTTCCCCAACCCTGGTATGCCCGGCCGCAAGCTCGACGACTTCCGGCTGTATGTCGGCGTGCCCGCCGGCTTTGAGGTCCTGGGCGCCAGCAGCTACTATCATCAGTTTCTCAAGGATCTGGCCGTATACGCTGCGGCCAGGGTTGGCACGCAGACCCTCGACGGAGAAGAGTACTCGGTGTGGGAGGTAACCGCCGACAAGCCCGTGCCATATGGGAAGGGCAAGCTCGTCATCTCTCAGCTGGACGTTTACGTCCGCGCGAACGAGGCCCCCGCTGAGGACCAGATGCCCCGGATAGCTTACTGGCTGGAAGCCGAGCAGGGCGCGGTCATCGAGGCGCCGCAGTTCGTGCCGGTGCAGGTTCTGCCGCCCCTGCGCGGCAAGCAGCCCCAGACGATCCGCTGGCAGCTCTGGCCCAGCTTCCTGTTTCGCGTGGACGACCACGATATGCGCCGGGCCGCCCTGGAAGCTGCCCGCCAGGCCGGCATCAACGAAGTCGTCAGCGGTGATGAGCCCGAGCTGTGCGCGGAGTACGGTATGCGGCGGGTCGGGGATACGCACTTCTGGGGGTGGGGCAGCTACAAGACCCTCGCCAAGGAGCATCCCGAGTGGGCCCAGATTGACTTCGAGGGCAACCGCAGTGAGAGCATCCTCAGCCCGGCGTACTGGCTGGACGAGGCCTGGCCCGCTTACGAGGATATTCTGCGGGACTATATGTTACGCTTCAAGCCCGAATCGCTGATCTGGGACATTGAGACCAATCCGTGGAAGGGGTATTTCTGCAGCTTCGATGAGCGATCCCTGGGCGAATTCGCCGCGTTTGCCGGCATTGATACTGCCGGGCTTACGCCCCAGGTAATCAAAGAGCAGCATAGCGAGAAGTGGCTCGACTTCGTCGGGCAGCGCTGCGCGGAGCTTTGTCGCAAGACCAAGGACGCGATCCACAACATTCTGCCGGGCGCCCAGTTCCTGGTCTATTCCGGCTATCAGACGCACTCCACGCTGGAGCTCTACAGCGTTGACTGGGCGCGCATCGC
This sequence comes from uncultured Armatimonadia bacterium, assembly GCA_964398275.1. Lineage (GTDB taxonomy): Bacteria > Armatimonadota > Zipacnadia > Zipacnadales > Zipacnadaceae > JALGTD01. The sequence continues at coordinate 6,024 of CAYNMY010000114.1, forward strand.
CGCACTCGATGCGGTGGACGTGGCGTCCTGTGGCTACGGACGAAGCAAGGCGGCGCTCAGTGCTACCTGGGAGGCGCTGGGCGATATCCCGCTCATTACTGGTGACATCCTGACCCCGTACCGGCGTACCGAGGACCGCCCAGTGAACGCCTACACCCCCGCCCGGCTCCTGCGCCGGCTCACCGATAGTAGCGCCGGGGTGCTCCTCTACGCCCGCCATTCCTTCGACGGTCGCTGCTACTGGGCCATCGGCGAAGTCAGTCAGCTTTCCGCCGACCACGAGGAGATCTTCATCAGAGGCAAGCTGCTCGAGCGCTGGGGCGAGCTGGGCGAGGCGAATATCCCGGATTCGGCGGTGCTGGAGTATGAGGGCAAGCACCTGGTGGCGTTTATGAATGAAGGCGGCAAGCCCCGCACCTACCGGTTCAAACTGCCGGACACAGGCTTCACCAAGGGGTTTGAGTACTACTCGCAGCACGCCGTGCAACCTGGCCAATCAATCGAGCTGGAGCTTGCGCCCGGCGCTGTGGCGGCTTACGTGCTGGACTAGCCGAATTTACACTCTGAAGCCGCCGAGTGCACCCCAGCGGTAGGCAGCGCCGATAGAAAGGCCCAACAGCACCACAAAGATGATGATGGCGATCAGGAGCGCCGCTGGTGTGGTGGGGATCTCCGGTGGTACCGCCGTGTCAAGCTGGATGAACCTGCTGACGCGGCTGTACTTT
>CAYNMY010000115.1:0-6695 GCA_964398275.1 uncultured Armatimonadia bacterium
CAATACCTTCGCCGCTAACCTGGGTATGCTAAGAAGGGGCGGCCTCGCTGATCAGGCCGCGAGCATTCAGACCGCGGCCATCAAGATAATCCGGGATGCCGTGGGACCGGAGGCCTATGTCGCGGCCAACGCCGGCCCGACCGGAGCCCTGCTTGAGCCGCTGGGCAAATTGTCGTATGACGAAGCCGTCGCCATTTACCGCCAACAGTTCGAGATGATGTTGGCCAGCCAGATGATAGACCTCGTTCTCATCGAGACTTTCGAGGACCTGGGCGAGGCCCAGGCTGCCATCGAAGCAGTCCGGGCAGTGGACCCCGAGATGGTCATCGCGGTCACGCTCTCTTTTTCCATGGCCGGTGGCACGACAATGATGGGAGTAACCGGCGCCCAGGCGGCCCGGGAACTGGCTGCTGCGGGTGTGGACATCGTGGGCGCGAACTGCGGGGACCTCGGCGGGCTGCTGGTCGCTGTCCGGCAGATGGGTCAGACAGTGGATCTGCCGCTGATGGCCCAGGCAAATGCGGGTAACCCGCAGCTCGAGGAGGGCGTTACTGTCTATCGTGCTACGCCCCGGAAATCCGGCGAAATGGCGGCAGAACTGATAGAATCAGGCGTGCGCCTGGTGGGCGGCTGCTGCGGTACTACGCCCGACCACATCCGCGAGATTGCTCGGGCCGCGCGCGCAGGCCTCTGACCTGGCCGGCCTATGCCTCACGCCGCTGGGCTGATTTAGCCCCATCACGCTTGCATCGCCGGCCCGACCAAGGTATACTATTGGGCGATGGCTGGGCCGGTAGGTTGGCAGCTGCGCCTTCCGCCCGTCCTGACAGCAACCGGCAAGCCAGCAATTAGCAGGTTGGGCTATCAAGCACGACTTGGGAGGTCATAGTACGGATGGAAAAGCGCTTCTATCATGAGGAGCACACGTGGGTTGGCGTCGAGGGTGACGCAGTGGTCGTGGGCATTACTCATTATGCCCAGAACGAGATGGGCGACATTATCTTCGTGGAACTGCCGGAAGAAGGCGCTGTCATAGCTGCGGGCGAAGTGTTCGCTACCCTTGAGTCAGCCAAGGCGGTTCAGGATCTGGTCGCCCCCCTCGGCGGCGAAGTGGTCCGGCACAATGAGGGCCTGCTGGATGCTCCCGAGATCATCAACGAAGACCCTTACGGTGACGGCTGGCTCGTTGAGGTTACGCCTGAAGAGGGTTTCGATCCCAGCGCGCTGCTTTCTGAGGACGAATACCAGCAGCTCACCGCCGGCGAACCCGATGAAGATGGGGAGTCGGCCTGAAGCCGCCGGGTAGTGCTCCGGCGACGTGGTGTGATGAGGCGTGCGCGAGTTAGCAGCCTGGCGAGTCATATACAGCGGGCCTAGCAACGGCTATGATAATATGGCCGTTGACGAAGCGATAATGGAAGCGGTGGGACGAGAACTTGTCCCGCCGACTCTGCGTCTTTACGGGTGGCAGCCCCCGGCAGTGTCCCTGGGATGTTTCCAGGAACTTGACAGCCAGGTAGACCTGGCCGCCCTCCGGTCGCGGGGCTGGGACCTGGTGCGCCGACCCACCGGTGGCCGCGCTATTCTCCACGATGACGAAGTTACCTATTCGGTCAGCGTACCTCAATATATGCTCAAGGGCGGCCACAGTGTCCTCCGCTCGTACCGGGAGCTCTCCCGCGGCATTCAGCGTGGCCTGGAATTGCTGGGAGTGCGCGCCGAACTGGGCAATAAGCCCAAGCCGCACAACAATGCAGCAACCGGTGGCAAGCTCCCCGCCATCTGCTTTACCCAGTCAACTCGCGCTGACATGGTCGCCCAGGGCCGCAAGATCGTCGGCTCCGCGCAGGTGCGCAGAGACGGCACCATTCTCCAGCACGGCTCCGTCCCGCTTACCCTCAACGTCGCCGACCATCTGGTGGTAATGCCCGCAACAGGCGGTGAAGACGGCGCAGCGATGCTACGCCGCGCGGCGGTCGGTATCAGCGAGCTTCTGGGCCGCGCAGTGAGCTTCGACGAGGTCGCCGAGGCCCTGGTTAAGGGGCTGGCCCAGGTGCTGGGTCTGCAAATGCGCCGCGCCGAGCTTACCGAACTGGAGCAAGCCCGGGCTCAGGAGCTGCGCACCGGTAAATATGCTACTGAACAGTGGAATTACCATCGGCCCACCCGTGAATAAACAGCGATACCTCGGCCAGGGATGGTACGGATGAGCGATAATTCAGGGTCGCGCCGCCAGTTCAGCATCAACCGGGCGTTGGCGGTTGCTGCCGTTACTGCGACGATGGCCGTGATCCTGTGGTCGAGTCTCTCACTTGGCCTGATGCGCTACAGCCCGACTATCGCCTTCGACGGGGATGAAGCGTTGTTTGCTATGTGGGGTGCGGCGATTTACCTGGACCTGGCCCACGGTGATCTGTCGGGCTTGCTTCGCCACAGCTACGCGCAGAATCGCTATCCTTTCTTCTACAGCTATTTTCAAGTGCCCGTGTTGGCCCTCCTGGGCATAACCCCCTTCGCCCATCGCCTGGTCGGGATCATCTTTATGGTGGCGTTGTGCGCCAGTGTTTACTTGTGTGTGGTCTGGAGCCGCCCTGGTAGAAACTCGTGGGTCGGTGGCTGCCTGACGGCCCTGCTGGTGATTGCCTGTCCCACCTTGCATTCCGTGGCCTCCCGAGTCTACATCGAGCCCGCTGGCCTGGTCCTGATGATGCTGACTTATGCCCTGTACCTGCGCGCCCAGGCCACCCAAAGCACCAAATGGGCCTGGGGCGCGGGGCTGCTGCATCTGGTCTTGTGGTTCACCAAATGGCAGTTCGGGATCCTGGTGACGCTGGTATTAGTGACTCATATTCTGATCCGCGCCTACCCGCACTGGCGCAAAGCTGCGGCCAGTCCTGTAGTTCGGCGGGTACTGCTGCCAGCGTGGGTCACCGTCGTGCTGGGGCGCGCCAACCCCTATCAGTTGCGCGAGTTCGTGCTGTACCTGACCTACCCAGAACATAGGAGTCTTCTCCAGGGCCTGGTGCGCGGGTTCTTAGGCGAGTTGCAGCTGTTAACTGGCGCTCATTTCAATGGCACCAATGTTGCTGCCCTTTTCACCATCGCAGGATTGCTCTACGGTCTCTGCCGACTGCGGCAGTCAGCGCCATTACTCTTTGTCTTAGGTGCCCTTGTAGCGGCCGTGGCTACCACCAAGACGAATCCAGAAGACGCATACTCCTTCCCCAAGCATGCCTTGTGGCTGCTCCCGCCGCTGTGGGTCCTGGCCGGTGTGGCGGTCAACGCGGGTATCAGCCGGCTGCTCGCCCGTCTGGCAGGCTGGTCGCCGCTGCGGCTTCAGGTGGGTGTGTCCTTGCTGGTCGTCTTGCTGCTGGCCGGAGCCATTGGCAATGCTGCTTTGGGGCGGCAGCGTGGGGCAGTGGAGGCAGCGGAGGGCTTCGATCCCAACCTGTGGCGAGTCCTGGATTACGTGGTTGAGACCGTTCCGCCCACCCGGCGGATCACCACCCCGGGTTGCTGGCCCCGAAGGGTGAGTACGCGGGCCTTGCTGTGGGCCTACCTGGCTGAGTACGGTCCGGCGGGCCTCGGCTACGACGATCTGCAGTTGTGGGACTACCCGTCGCCGGACCCCCACGAAAAGGACGTCCTGCACCTCCGTTGGCCCTGGCGCATCCGGCTGCCGGCGCAAAGCCCGCCCCCTCCTCCGCCCGACCCCGTCACCGTTCTACGGCGAGCGGACATTGACACCATTATCGCTTGTTCCGGGTTTGACGAACCGGTGCCGCCGGAGGAGAGCAAGGTAATAGAGGCAGCCACCAGCCAACTGGGGTTCGTCCGGGTCAGCGAGTATACAAATGAGCACGCCGAGTGGGGGCAGCGCGTCATCATATATTGGCGACGAGATGACTGACCGCCCTGTGATAGTGCGCTCGCCGCCGCTGAGCGATACCAGCAGTAGGAACTGGCGACATGCAGCCCAAAATCTCTGTCGTACTTCCGATGTATAATGAAGAGGAGAATATCGAGGCAGCCGTCGCGATGGCCCGCCGAGTTCTCGAGCCTCTGTCCGAGGGAGATTACGAGATAGTCATCGTAGACGATGGCAGTACGGATCGCACTGGCGAGATCGCCGAAGAACTGGCAGCCGCCGACCCGCGGATTCGCCCGTTCCACCACGATACTAATCGCACGCTAGGCGCCACGATAAGAACAGGCCTCACCCACAGCCGCGGCGAGTTGGTGCTCTACACCGATGCCGACCTTCCCTGTGACCTGGCCTACCTTAACGATGCTATCCCGCTGCTCAATGAGGCTGACGTGGTTATCGGATATCGAACTGGCCGGCGCGAAAGCCTGAAGCGTTGGCTGTACAGCAGTGCTTACAACCGGCTGACTCGGTGGCTGTTGGGGATTCACGTCAGGGACGTCAACTTTGCTTTCAAGCTCTTCCCGCGCCCGGTTGTGGACGCGATGGAGCTGCGCGCCGAGGGCTCGTTCATTGATGCTGAGATGCTCGCCGAAGCGCAGCGACTCGGATTCCGAATCGCTGAGATACCCGTGGTGTACACCCCGCGCCAGGCTGGCTGCTCCACCCTCGCCCGGCCCAGGGTAATCATTGACATTATTCGCGAAATGTTCACCTATTGGCGCCGCCGCCCCCCGCCTGCCCCATAGGCACCTGCGCAGTTCCCGACACTATCGCAGGCGTAGGTGATATGGTAAGCGTTGCCGTCACCGCGCTGCTCGACGGTCAACTGGTTGGCATTATCATACGTCCAGGTGGTCACATCGCCGCTGTTCTCAGTCACGGTCTTCCGATTGCCGGCGTTATCGTAGGTATAGGCAATCTGCTCGATGATCGTCTCATTGGCCTTCTTATGGGTGATGCCGGTAGCCTGCCCGGCGGCATCGTAGACATAGGTCGTGACCGAGCCGCTGTTCAGCGAGAGTGTGGAAACCAGCCCGATATTGGTGTACGCCCAGGTGGTCACTTCGCTGTTGGGATTGGTCAGCGTCTTGAGCCAGTTGTTGTCATGGTAAGTATACGTAGTGGTGCCGCTGTCCTGGTCAACCATCGTGGCCCGATTACGATCATCCTCTTGGTGTGTCCGCGGTTTCAGCACTTGTTAGGCGTCGTCGGGAACTGCCGCAGAATGCGTCCCAAATTCGCCATTACCACTGCAGCAGCTATTGACAGGGCGGAGCGCAACAATTCCTGTGTAGTCATTATCGGCTCGGCAATATCAGCTTCTTGACGGATACCGAGAAGAACAATTGTGGCGACAATGAGCGACAGCAGACCTACTGCTAGCCCTACCCACGTAGCCGCGAACGGAGCTAACAAGCCCGCCAGGAGAGCGCCGGCGGACACACTTAGTGGAACGACGATCCAAGGTGACCAGGTGCCGGGAGCCACCGATAATACGGCGAACGTGCCAAACACACCTATAGATACAGCCACAAGCGCAGTGACTACACGCATGGGAGTTCCCATCTCCTCATTTTCCCCCGAGCTTCGCCAGACAAACCAGATACGTCGCCTCGCATACCGCATGGCAGGCCAGCTTAGGATCGTCCTCACAGTATTTGTCGTCACAATCCTCCAAGCAATTGGATTTATCAGCAATGCAGCAAATGCGTCCACCAATCCAACATCTTAGGTGACGATTCCCAAAGGACAATCGCTAGTATGGCCGGGCCCAACAAGAGCCCAGCGGTCACCAATAGAACGTGAATCTCCCTCAAAATATAAGACATATTTGCACCGTGCCCTCCTGCCGGTCAGTGGCGAGTGGCTTCACTCACAGCACGGGCGGCGGCGCGCAGTTGCCGGTGGCTGACCAACCTCCCCTTGCCCACGCGGCGACTGGGGCGCAGCATGCAGGTTGCCAGCAGCCCTGGGCGATGAGCATCGTACTTGATTGTCTGGCCAGTCCTACAGCGGGAACTTGATGTTCGCCGATACGCCGGTACCGGGCACGATATCCAGTTTCGTCAGATTGGTGCTGCCCACCGGTAACAGTCCGCGCGCTCGCAGCATCCCGCCCAGCTTCCACTCCAGCTCAGCCACCGCCTTGACCTTGGCGACCTGCTGCGCCGGGCCCATCACCTGGACTGCGCCTACCGCTGTCCCGCCCGAGCCCACCTTCAGGATCGGTACGACCCTGGTCTGGCCGGCTATCGCTGCCGAGTTCTGGCCCAGGATCGTGTTGATGAACGAGTTGATCTGGCCGCCCGACTGCTTCACCACGTATCCGATGCTCAGGATCTTTACTGCGCCTTTCAGTATGCCCCCCAGGCTCAAGGCTTGTGCCGGACGTGGCCCCGTTCCGTACCCCACCAGGAAGGCCGTTACCACTATGACTAAAGCCACGTATTGCCAGTGCTTTCGCTTTGTCATTTTCCTACCTCCTTATTAAAGTCGCAGGTCGGCCACGCCGGTGACCCCAACGCCCTGGATCCGTGACAGGATCTTGCCGGGTACCTTGGTGGATATCGGCACGTAGATCTCGATGTCCAGCATATCTTTATAGCTGGTCTCGAGTTGCGCTACTGCCTGGACCTGCGCTACCTTCGAGGCGGGGCCGTTGATTCGGGCCACCCCGATCCGCTTGCCCTCGCCGATACTGATTATCGGCACGATCTTGTCCTTGTAGGGCTCGGACGGTTGCCACTCATCGCTCTGTTCCTCGGCA
>CAYNMY010000116.1:0-6678 GCA_964398275.1 uncultured Armatimonadia bacterium
GTAGTGACACTTGTTCGGTACGACGAACATCCTGTGTGTTGACCTTGTAGACAGGCAGTTCGGCAAGCTCACCATAAACCGAGACGCCTGTCCTACCGTTGGAAAAGAGCTAAAACCCCATATCGGCGGCCATCGTCCCAATCGCCTTGACCCAGGCGTGAGCGGGATCGTCCATGGGGGCCATACGCCGGTCGGTTACGCCCGCCATCATCCACAGGTAGTAAAGCTGGTAGCCCGGCGCCGCCACTACCGGGTGATAGCCGCGCGGGAGAATAGTGTTGTCGTTGTTCCGGACGATGTAACCTTGGTTAATGCTCCGATCATCAGTATACATCACCTGGACGCCGAAGCCCTGCGCCGGATTCATCCGGAAGTGATAAATCTCCTGCATATTCACCTGGAAGGGGTAATCGTCGGCCTCGTGCTTATGCGGCGGGTAGCTCGACCAGTTGCCCGGCGGGTTGAAGGTCTCGCCGATGAGCAGGCGCTGGGCCTGGGGGACGTTGGTGCCGATGTCGTTATGCACGTCGCGGCGCCAGTTCCAGTTGCCGGCGTGGTTGACCTGCACGTCGTCGGGCATAATGACCTGCGGCGGGCCCGAGCTTTCCGAGGGGCTGGCGCATACCGTCAACTCCACGGCGCTGTCGGCCTGGACGCTCCAGGCAATCTCAGGCGGCAGGTACGCACCGGTGGCCTTGCCCGCGAAGACCGAGGTGCGCCCGCCCAGTCCGGGGTACTGCTCGCCGGCGATATCCAGCGACAGGACGCCGCTGAGTATTACCAGCCCGTACTCCTCGGTGCCAGTCTCGCCGCTGAAGCTCTCCCCGGCGGCCAGGTTGATAATCGAGAAGCTCAGCAAGTCCAGCGGGCCGTCCCCGGCCTGGTATATGATATTTTCACCGCTCGTCAGTTTCTTGGAGATAAGATATTTTGCCATCTTAGAGCCTCCTTCGCGGAATTGCACGCCTCACTATTCGCCTTCGACCCGGCTATTCCTCCCTGATCTTGCCTGATGCGCTGGGAAACTGTGCAGGTTTGCACCGGCCGACTGGCGAAATGATATAGGCATCAGTAAGCAAACGGGCGTATGATACCACGCCACCAGCTATTGGGCAAGGAGGACTGAGCGATGAAACGGTCACAGATCAATCAGGCAATTGAGGGCGGTCTGGCCTTTTGCGAGCGGATGAATTTCCACCTGCCGCCTTTTGCGCACTGGTCGCCGGAAGAGTGGGCGACGAAGGGCCACGAGTACGACGAGATTAGGGACAATATGCTGGGGTGGGACTGCACCGACTTCGCGCTCGGTAAGTTCTCGGAGCTGGGCTGCCTGCTGTTCACCATCCGCAACGGCAACCAGAAGCTGGACAGGTACGAGAAGCCCTACTGCGAGAAGCTCCTGCTTATCGGCCAGGACCAGGTGACGCCGTACCACTTCCACTTCGCCAAGATGGAGGACATCATCAACCGCGGTGTGGGAGAGCTGATGATCCAGGTCTACACCGCTGATGGGGATGAGCAGCTTGCCGATACGCCGGTGCAGGTCAACACCGATGGGCACGTGTACACAGTAGAGGCGGGCGCGGTCATCCGGCTGAGTCCCGGCGAGAGCATCACGCTGCCGCCCTATCTTTATCACAAGTTTTGGGCGGAGGGTGATACGGTGCTCTGCGGCGAGGTCTCGATGGTCAACGATGACACGATTGACAACCGCTTCCTGGACGAGGTGGGCCGGTACCCGGAGATTGAGGAGGACGAGCCGGCGCTCTACCTGCTGTGCCGCGAGTATCCCCTTCCTACTGCTCGGTAGGAGCGACATTCTTGTCGCGACAACGGTTGCCGTCCGGTACGACAGGCGTCTCGCCTGTCGGCCAATTGTCTAAGCAACTCGGCCAGCCCAGCTCCAGGGCACCTGCTCTGCCGGAAAAAAAGGGGAAGGCATTTAGCCTTCCCCTGTTCAGGTTGTGCGTAGTAGTTCGTCGTCGGCGCTGCGGCTAGTCCTTGGTACCCCAGCACGTATCGGGGATGTTGTAGCGCCGGTATAGTTCGTTGGTGTCATCGCGCACGCCATCGGCATTGGCGTCAAGCGCCGGGCCGATGTCCCACAGATTAGTACCGGCCAGGCTCTGAGCGTCCCACGCGCTGTGCGCGAACGTCAATCCCGGCGTGTCGTCATTGAGCCAGTCGGCGTGCCCGTCGCAGAAGGTCACGTTCATCCCGTCGTTGTGGCGGAAGTCGAGTGCTGAATTAGACTGGCCGCCCTCGTGGTTGGTCCAGCAATTGCCCCCGCCTTTGAGGGAGTGCTTATAGGTACAGTGGACCTCGGCCAACAGGATGGTATTGCTGGGGTCGTGGAGCCAGGCCTCGTTGGACGGGAAGTAGCGGCGGTGGTACGTGTACGGCGGGTCGTCATAGTCAGGGTCGCAGACCACCGCCAGCGTCAGGCCCCCTTTGATAGTCTCGTCGGTGCCGGGGCTGCTATCATTGATGCGGCGCGAGTTGTAGCCATAACTGTTTTCGCGGTGGTTGTTGCCGTATTTCTTGTCACCCGCGCCGAAGTCGGTCAGCGTCGGGCACCTGATCATACCAAGTTCACCGCCCAGATAGCTGGTGAACTCGGAGGTCGTGAGGTTGTCAGCGTGATTCCACGCCCACCGGGGGAAGGCCGGCCACCACGACTTGTAGTCGGCGAGGTAGATCTTATAGGCCGTGCCCAGGTTCTTCATATTGCTCAGGCACTGGGTCTGGTAGGCCTTGGCCCGCGCCCGGGCGAAGACCGGGAACAGAATCGCCGCCAGGATAGCGATGATCGCTATCACCACCAGCAGTTCGATAAGGGTAAAACCCTTGCGTCCTTGCATTCTTGTCAGCTCCTTTCTAGAGAGCGATCGTGCAGATTAATAGTTGTCCCAGTCCCACTGGACCCAGCCGCAGACGCTGGAGCCGCCACAGGTCCGGCCCCCGTAGTCGTAGGACCAGGCCTCGGTGTCCGCTTCGCTCTGGCGCTTGGCGTGCCCGTCGAAGAAGGCCACGTTCATCCCGTTGTTGTGGCGCAGCACCGGCGTCACATCAACCTCGGCGGTGCCGCAAAGCAGGGCGGGATGTGCGGAGTTTCCGCCGCGGCTGTCGCAGTTGTAGCCGTTGATGTCGAGGTCGCAGACGTTGGTCCAGCCGCTGAAGGCGTCGGGCAAGACGATCTCGGCATCCCAGAGCATGTAGTTGGCGGCGGGCTTGTCACAGTTATCCAGATTGGTGCCGTTGGGTGGGCCACTTGTGAAGCCAGCGGTATATGGGTCGTGATACACACCCGTTTTGGTGGGAAACTGGCAGTCGTCGTCGTCGCTGCAGTTCGTGGGGAACAAGTCGTCCTTGCCCCACCAACTGCCGTTTACTGCGTAACTGCTCGACGGCCAACCCATACCGGGGATCTCATCTAGCGGCACAGCACCAGGCGCCACCGGGCACTGGAGAATCTCCATGGTCTTCAGATACGGCCGCATGACGTCGAAGACATAGGTAGCATCCTCGGGGTGGTCTGTATCTGCGATGTACATGGCCCAGGGCAGACGCTGGTCGTAGTCCGAGCAGTAGGTCAGGACCGCCGTGGCAATCTGCTTGACGTTGCTCAGGCACTGGGTCTCCTGCGCCTTAGCCTTGGCGCGGGCGAAGACGGGGAAGAGAATCGCCGCCAGGATAGCGATTATCGCTATCACCACCAGCAACTCAATCAGGGTAAAGCCTTTGCGTCTGGTGATCATGCTTTCTCACTCCTTTGTCGTCAGGTAAGTACGAACCTATTCAGTTGTATTGCCTTGCGGACTTAGGGCTTGGCACCTCCTTTCCTTGGCTTTGACATCTAACCCAAAATCTATTATATCGCAAAAGCGCAATTTGGTCAAGGTCTTCTGGAGAAAACTCGGCTGGCCCGCTTGCCCCTGTCGAGTCGCCCCAGGCCTTCGCTGGCCGCGAAACCTTTGCCCCCAGCCGCAGGTGTAGTATAATCAGCTTATCCAGCAGAATACTATGAGAAGAAAAGCCAGGCAAAAAAGTGCCTACACGCGGTTGGTGCGCGGGTTCCGCTATGTCAACGCTGTCCTCCTGCTCGGCGCGACGGTGTTCGTCGGGGCGTGGGCCGGTGGGCTGTCGGGGATGCGCGGCGCGTTTCGGGGCGATCGCCAACTGGTGGACTATCGGCCCCGCCTGACCACCGAAATCTACTCGACCGAGCGCCACGCGGACGGCTCCGTAACTCACACGCTGATCGGGCAGGTCTACAAGGAGAACCGGGCGCTGGTTCGCCTGCGCGAAATGCGCCCCTACCTGCGCCAGGCCACCGTAGCGATCGAGGACCACCGCTTCTGGAAGCACCGCGGCGTCAGCCCGCGCGACATGCTCCGCGCCGCCTGGATCAATATCCGGGGTGGCACCGTCGTGCAGGGCGCCAGCACGATCACTCAGCAGCTCGTGCGCAACATCTGGCTCACTCACGAGCGCACCTGGGACCGCAAGTTCAAGGAACTGCTGCTGGCCATCGAGGTCGAGCGGCGCTTCTCCAAGGACGAGATCCTCGAGATGTACCTCAATGAGGTCTACTACGGCCACGGCGCTTACGGCATCGGCACCGCGGCCTGGACCTTCTTCGGCAAGCAGGCGGAGGACCTGACGCTGGGCGAAGCCACGCTGTTGGCCGGCCTGACCAACGCGCCGGCGCGCTATTCGCCGTTTGACCATCCCCAACGTGCCAAGAAGCGGCGGCAGGAAGTGCTACTGGCCATGCAGCGTGAGGGGCACATCACCGCCGGCCAGAGCCAGCCAGCCGACGACGAGCAAATCCAGAGCCGGCTCCAGCCCAAACCGATGGCAGCCGGCATCGTCGCCCGCCACGCGCCGTACTTCACCCACCTGCTCATTCGCAATCTTTGTCAGCAGTACGGCGTGGACACGGTCTATGAAGGCGGCTGGCGCGTCTACACGACGCTGGACATGCGCCTCCAGGAGATCGCCGAAGATGAGCTAACTAACCAAATCGAGAAACTCCGCAAGCAGCGGAGCATCAAAGGTGGCCTGGTTGGTCAGGGCGCGCTGGCGTGCGTGGATGTCCACACGGGGGACGTGCTGGCGATGGTCGGGGGCGTGGGGCCGTACGAGGAGGTCCAGTATAACCGCGCTCACCCTGGACCGCCGCGCTACGGCCGGCAGCCCGGCTCGTCGTTCAAGCCCTATGTCTGGGCGACAGCCCTGGAATCGGGTTATGCGCCCGGCTCGCGCTTCAGCGCTGATCCCATTGCCATCCGGACCGGGCCGGGCCGCTACTGGCGGCCCAAGAACTACTCGCCGAGCCAGGGCGGGAACTACTCGCTGCGCGGCGCGCTGGCCGCCTCGGTGAATCTCGTCTCGGTGCGCCTGGTTCAGAAGGTGGGGATAAAGAAGATGGTCGAGTACGCTGCCCGCATCCTGGACATCCCCGAGGAGCGCCTCGATGCAGTCCCCGCCATGGCACTGGGGGTATCGAACATCTCGCCGCTGGAGCAGGCTTCGGGATACTGCACCTTTGCCAACGGCGGGTTGCGCCCCAGCTGGCGGCTCTTCACCCGGATCGAGAATTATCGCGGCGAGGTGGTGGTGGACAATCCCCCGCAACTGACGCGCGTCCTGCGTCCGGCGACAGCCATCAGTATGATCAGCATGCTCAGAGGTGTGGTGACCTCCCCCGGGGCTACCGGACATAATGCGCGCATACCAGGGGTCGCCGCGTGCGGCAAGACGGGCACCACCCAGGATGGTCGCGATGCGTGGTGGGTTGGGTTCACGCCGGATCTGTCTGCAGCGGTGTGGGTGGGCAATGACGATAACAAACCGATGCGCGGGTCAACCGGGGGCGGCTTCTGTGCGCCGGTCTGGAAGAAGTTTATGACCCGCGCGTTGAAGACGCTGGGCTGTAAGGGGGAGTTTCCCCAGGGCAGCGGCGTCGTGGCGACAAGACACGACGAGGCCAAGAAAGAAGAGGAAGAGGAGGAAGAAGACGAAGGAGAAGGCGCCTGGATTTCGATCTGTATTGACAGCGGGAGGCGGGCGACCAAGTACTGCCCCAACACGGAGACCAGGTTCTTCCCGACCGGCAGTGATCTTCCCGGTCCGTGCCCCAGGCATTCGGCGCCGCCGGCGCGCACTGGCGCGGCGGGTCATGCCCCCGCAGATGCCACCCCCGCGGTAGAGCGCACAGTCAGCGTGACGATTTGCGTGGACTCCGGGCAAGTGGCCACGCCCTACTGCCCCCGAACGGAAGCGCGCCAGTTTACGACTGGTACAGCTCCCACTGGTATCTGCCAGTTGCATAGCCGACCGCCGGAGCCGCCCGCGCGCGTTGAGCCGGAATCCATCGAGCCAAAGCCCGTTGAGCCGAAGCCTGCTGGCGATACCCAGCCCTCGGGCCCCGGTGACCGGGCAGATGAGCCGCTCTGATGGATAGCCTCGCGGATGACAGGTCCTCGGTCTGGGTTCGATTGCGGGTCGCAGTCGTCGCTACAGCGATCATCTTTATCGTGTTTGTTGGCCGGCTGTGGATGCTGCAGCTCACCGGATGGGACGAGTACGCGCGCCAGGCCATCTACAATCGCCTCAGGATCGTCTGGGAGGAGGCGCCCCGCGGGGTACTCTACGCCCGTAACGGGCTGGTCC
>CAYNMY010000117.1:0-6671 GCA_964398275.1 uncultured Armatimonadia bacterium
AGGCGGCAGACGGCGGCGATCCCGCCGCCATAGCCTTCCCCCGGCCCCAGAGCGAGGGCAGGCTTGACTTCAGCTTCTCAGGCCTCAAGACCGCGCTGGTCAGGCACGTGGCGGAGAGCGGAATCGGCGACGGGCAGCAGACCGCCGACCTGGCGGCCAGCTTCCAGCAGGCGGTAGTAGACACGCTCACGCGCAACGTGGCCCGCGCCGCCGGGCAGCACCGGGTGCAGCAGGTGATAATGGCCGGAGGCGTAGCGGCTAATCAGGTCTTGCGGCGGAGCATCACCGAACTGGGCCGATCCCGAGGTGTCCCCGTAGCGGTCCCGCCCCTGGAGTTGTGCACCGACAATGCGGCGATGGTCGCTGCCGCCGGGCACTTCACCGCCCAGCGCCGAGGTCCTTCAGAACTGGATATGGATGTCTTCTCCGCGCTCCCGCTGGCCTGACCAGCCTTGCCCGACCTGAGGAGCAGCATTCCTGTCGCGACAGAAGACAGCCAGCACTCGTGGGAGGGGCACCCTTGCCCCGAGCCTGTCGAAGGGCAACGTCCTGAGCCTGCCCAAGGGCTGCGTTCGTAGGGGCGGATGTGTGGCGACGCAGGCGCTACTCATCCGCCCGGTGCCAGCACCTCGTACACCTCTATCCCAGGACGAGACAAGAAGCATTTTTGGGTTGGAGGTAGGCGGATGTTGCCCGGCACATCCGCCCCTACATTCAATGGGCCAACAGTCTGTGCCGTTATCCGCCGTCGTCACCGCGTGATCTTGAGCACCCAGGCATGCTCGCAGGGCTTCTCATCAGGAATCGCCACAGCGAGGCCGGTCGCCTTGCGCTGGGAGAAGTTCAGCGGCTCGGCGCACCCCAGCATCTGTACGCTGGCCACCTGCCACCTGTCTGGCGTGACCGTTCTCAGGCGCAGCACGCGTTCCGGCCACTTGAGGCAGATTGCATAGAGGCTATCACCGTGCACGGTGAAGCGCACATCACCTTCTCTGTGGGTGCCGCCGTGCCAGGGACGCGTGTTGTGAATTGCTTCGCCGTTGATGTCCATCCAGTCCCCGACCTCGCCCAGCCGCTGCACGAAGTACTCAGGAATAGACCCGTCCGCACGGGGCCCGATGTTAAGCAGGTAGTTGCCGCCCTGGCTGACGCACTTGATCAGTTCGTGAATCACCAGCTCGGCGGACATGAGGTCTTCGAGAGTAGTCTGGGGATTGTACGGCCAGGCGCTCTTGTCCAGTGTGATACAGCGCTCCCACTTCTTGTCCATAATCCGGTCGGGCGGCCAGGCCCGGTGCGGGTTCTTCCCGTAGGTCTCGTAGGTCCAGAAATCCCCGTGGCGGTGACGAGTGCCCTGTCCCCAGCGGTCGTTGAAGAGCATCTCAGGGTTGTTATTGTACGCCCAGGCCCCCAACTCCTGGGTTCCCAGGTAGCTAACCGGAAGCGTTTCACTGTCGTACCAGATACCATCTGGCCTATACTTTGTGATAAGCTCTCGGACCTGATTCCGGAAGTACCCTGGCCAGTCGTCAATAATGGGCTGCATCTGGTATTTCTCAACTATCTCATTCCACCGATCCCAGTCCTTGATCCCCTTCCGGTAATGGGATTTGAAGGGATTGTACTGGTAGTCGGGCGGGATGAACATATCCGGCTTGCAGTAGTAGGCGATGATCCGCATGCCCGCTTCCCGACAGGCCTTGACCAACTCTGCGAACAGATCCCGTTGCGGACCGCTATCCACGCTGTCCCACTTGGTGTAGGCGCTGTCGTACCTGCAAAAGCCGCCGCCGTGCTTGGTGGTGAAGACCATATAACGCATGCCCGCATCTCTGGCAATCGCGATCCACTCATGCGGGTTGTACTTCTCCGCGGTCAGTAGCTCCGGGCGCATCCACTCGTGGACTGTCTTCAGCGACTCGGGCTTGCCCTCTTTCTCGTCAAGCGCCCGGATGTCAGCGATGTCCGCCGAACCTGGGCCCCAGTGAATAAACATCCCGAACTTGGCGTCATCGTACCACTGCGGCAGGGGATGCTGATCCAGCGACTCCCAGTTGGCCTCATACTCAGCGCCAACCAAGCCGCCTGCCAGCAGGACGACCAACAGGCACATTGCGGCGATGCGGAACCAACCTGGCCGAATCGTGTGATTGTTAATCGTCTCCCAACCTCCTTACACTGGCTCTTCGCGCTTGACCTTGAACTTGAGCACGTAGACGCTGTGCGAATTGGCGGGCTTCTGCCGGGGCATATCCACGACGCAGCCGCCGCGATCGGTCGGGCCGAACTGGAGCTTCTCATCTACGCCCAGCATCTGGACATCGTCAACCACACAGATGCTCGAGTGCAGGTACTCCAGGCTCACCCGCGAGCCGGGCCAGCCGTGGAGCAGGGCGTAGACAGTCCGCTCGTCCTTGCTCATCGTGTAGCGGACGTTATCGCCCTCGTGGAAGTAGCCCCAGAGCCAGGGGCGAGTTTCCCAGATGGCCTCGCCGTTGATCTTGAACCAGTCGCCAATCTCCCCCAGACGAATCTGGTAGTAATCAGGTATGGAGCCGTCGGCGTGCGGGCCAATACCCATCAAGTAGTTGGCGCCCATCGAAACGTTGTCTACCAGGTCCCAGATGATGTCCTCCGCTGGCGCCAGGTCCTCCAGCGTCAGATCAGCCTTGTGCGAGAAGGCTCCTCCTATCATCGGGGTAGAGCGATCCCACTTGTGCGGCAGGATATGCACCGGCTTAATCCAGCCGCGCTCGTAGGTGTAGTAGTCGCCGTGGAGTTTGCGCTGGGTGAAGCAGCCCACTCGGTCATCAATGACCATCTGCGGGTAGTTGTTATACATCCAGGCCATAACCTCGGCGATTCCGGTATACTGGTATTCGGGATGGACGCCGTCGAACCAGAACCCGTCCGGCTCGTACTGGCTGATGATCGCCCGGAGGTTGTCACGCAGCCATTGCGGCCAGTTGTCAATAACCCACTGCATATCGTATTCGGCGACGATCTTGTCGAAGAGCTCCTGGTCCTTGATCGGGATCGGGCCGGGCGAGTCGGGCGGCATAAAGATATCGTCCTTGCAGTAGTACGCCAGGAAGCGCATCTTCTCATTGTGGCAGGCCTCGGCAAGCTCACCGAACAGGTCCCGCTTCGGGCCACTGTCGCAGCTATTCCACTTCCCGTGCGGCGTGCGGAATATGCAGTAGCCCCCGCCGTGCTTGGTGGTCAGCGTAATGTACCTCATGCCTCCGTCGCGCGCGATCTGGATCCACTCGTAGGGGTCGTACCTGTCGGCGGTGAATAGCTCCGGCTTCATAAACTCGTGTGCTCCGCACCCCTCCGCCGAGTACGGTCCCCAGTGGAGAAACAGGCCAAACTTCACGTCGTCGAACCACTCGGGCAGCGGGTGCTGGTCGAGTGACTCCCAGTTGGGCTCGTACGGTCCTTGCACTTCAGTCTCGTCAGCCATCTTGATCCTCTCCTTTTGCTGTGCTGCTGGCTGCGCGGTATACACGACTAGTCCATACCTGGGCCAGGCCACTATCAGTTGCCGTCCGGCATCAGCAGCCTCCCTTCCCTGCTGCACTGCGAATCCCTTCCTGCCGGCCTTGTTTGGGTGAAATACCTGGATTAACTCTCCTGGCAACTGGGTATTATAGGGAGGAGAAGCGACATCACCGCCGAGCTGTGGAAAAAGTGGAAAACTCCGTTGATAACGGTCATCTACTGGGCTTTTCCTGTGGAAAACTTGTCAATTCGCGGGGTAATGAAAGCATAACGATTCTGAGAGAGTCAGGGATATTGCGGAACTTTTTGACAATGTAATACGTCTATACAAATGAAGCGACCAAACGAGGCGCCCATTTACCCGCACCTGCGGGACAGCCAGGCCATGAGAAGGTTCCACCCTCCCTCCTTCGCATGCCGTACCAATGGGCGCCTCGTCCTTTTTTCTGTCCAGTGGTCTTTGGTCTTCCCCCCACGCGCTTTTCAACCGGCAACTACTCAACCGCCCCACCCGGTGCCAACCGCTTTCCTGCTTCTTCCGTCCGTGGATCTCATCGGAAAGTCTTTCACAGTGGAGGAACCAAAGCCCCGCCGGCGAATAGTGAACTGACGCGTCAGCGGCAAACCTGCGTCCGGCAGAGGAGCGCAATTTGGAGCGGCGCGATGCAGTTACCAGCCAACTATCTCAACAGCGTGCCCGGGGCATCCGCACTGCCATTGTGATCGCAGCGGTTGTGGTCGTGCTGCGTTATCTCCCGCTTACCGCCGGCATCTCGCTGTTCTCGGTCCCCGAGAGCTTTGCCTACGATGTAGCTTTCGACTGGCGTGCACCCCAGCCCCCTACGGACATAGTGATCATCGCGATAGATGACGAGAGCCTGCGTCCCGAACGGCTGGGGCAATTCCCGTGGCCGCGCGGAGTCTACGCCGACTTGCTTGCCCAGATCCCGAACGCGAAGGTGGTCGCCTTCGATATTCTGTTTGCCGAGCCTGACCGTTCTGGTCCGGAGGCCGACGCGCGTTTTGCCCGGGCCATGCGCACGCACGGTCGGGTAGTGTTAGGCGCATACAAACGAGTCCAGGCCGAGTATGCCGAGGACGACCCGCCGAAGATCCCGGGCTATCCTGTGCCGGCAGGTGGCCCTGGGCCGCTGGCCCGGATCCAGGCGCTCAATTTCACCCCGCCCATCGCGCCCCTGGCCCAGACCGCCGCCGGGATCGGCTATGTGGACATCGAGCCGGACAAAGACGGCGTCTACCGCCGCGTCAAACCCCTATGCGCGGACTACGCCGGTGAGAACACCTACCCCCATTTCGCCACCGAGATTGCCCGGCTGGTGACGGGCACCGCCCCTGAGCAGGTGGTCAGCCAAATACCGCGGGGCCGGCTTACCCTCGCCGGCCGTGCCGCCTTTGTCAACGCCAACGGGACCATGCTGATAAACTATTGCGGCCCCCCGGGCACGATCGCCCGGCATAGCTTCTGGGACGTTATGCAGGGCGCTGTGCCCGCGACGGCATTTGCCGACAAGATCGTTCTGGTCGGCGCGACTGCGCCGGGCCTTTATGATATCCGTCCAGCGCCGTATCGCCGCACCAGCCGCTTCTTCCTCGGTGTCGAGACCAACGCCAACATTGTCAACAGTCTGCTGCACATGCCGCCGCTCAGAGACAGTTCGCGGGCTACTCTCTGGCTGGCATTCGCCTTTGTATTGGGCGCAATCGCCGGCTGGAGGGTCTGGAGCGGCGGGGAGGTCCTCGGCCCACTGCTCGGCGCGGGGATTCTGGTTCTCATCGCCCTCCCCTCATTCTTCGCTGCCTTCACCGGGGTCAACCAGATAATCCCTTATGGGGCCGTTGTCCTGGCTGTGGCCATACCGGTCGCCTTAGGCGTCTACGAACGGCTGGGGGCCGAGCGGCGCATGATCCGCGAGCAGTTTTCCGCCTACGTCTCGCCGGATGTCCTGCAGATGCTCGCCCGCAATCCGGAGCTCCTCCGCGAAGGCCAGCGCCGCGAAGTCACCATACTGTTCTCGGATGTGCGCGGTTCGACTTCCCTGTCCGAGAAGGCCCAGCCGGAGATATGGCTGGCCCAGCTCAACGAATATATGAGCGAAATGACTGCGGCCATCTTCCAGTCCGACGGGTATTTGGACAAGTTCATGGGGGATGGTATAATGGCAATATGGAATGCCTTCGGCACCCAGGAGAACCACGCTCAGTTGGCGCTACAGGCATCGCAGGCGATGCTGGAGCGCCTCCAGGCCCTCAACGCATACTGGGAGCAGACCGAGGACCGCACTCCGTTCCGCATTGGCATTGGGCTGCACACGGGCGAAGCGGTGCTGGGCGATGCCGGCTCGGACCAGCGCCGCCAGTATACCGCCATCGGCGATGTGGTCAACACCGCCGCGCGCATTGAGACCATGAACAAGGAACTGGGTACTGTTTTCATCATCAGCGAGAGCACCGCCGCGCATACTCAGGACCTGGTCAAACTGCGTGAGATCGGCGAAATGCCCGTGCCCGGGCGCAGCCAGCCGGTTCGCATTTTTGAAGTGCCCAGCGCAGAGGTAGCATCCGGCAACGAGATAGGGTGATGGCAATGTTTAGCTTATTTGATCTATTCCGCAGGAGGAAAAAGCCCCAGACCGAAGAGGAGCTGCTCGCTGACGCCTTTGCCGGCGTCAAGACCGAGCAAGAAAAGAAGGCGCGCATCCGCCGCAAGAAGTACCGCCGGCTGTTGCCCGATTGGCTCGACCGGCGCATCCTTATCGGCCTTGGCCTGATCCTTTGCGCATTTATCGCTGATGGGGTGCGCCGGGAGAACGAAGAGTTCTATGCCACGGCCACCCGGGTGGTCGGCACAGTGCAGAAGCTGCCCCAAGAAGGGCGCAGCGGCACGCGGCTTGAGGTGGGTGCCAAGCTGGAGGATCGCAACGTCGTCCGCACCGGTCAGCGGTCCCGCGCGGTTCTGGAATTCCCCGATGGCAGTGTAGTTACGGTCGGCCCCAATACCTATATGGTAGTCAAGATGCTCCAGTACAGCCGGGGCGGGAAATGGCGGGGCCGCTCCTTCTTCCTGAAGTTCGGCCAGATCTGGGCGCGGATGTCCCCCCACTTCGGCCAGCGTTCGGAGATGCCGGTGTAGACCCCCTCCTCGGTGG
>CAYNMY010000118.1:0-6660 GCA_964398275.1 uncultured Armatimonadia bacterium
GCTCGTCGAAACGGCAATCACCACAACCAACCTGTACTACCCCGGCCAGGCCTGGATCAACTGGTCGGGTACGGGCATCACTAGCGGGGGAGCCATCGGGTTCCGTCACAACCAGGGCGCCAACCTGGCGTTCTGTGACGGGCATGCCAAATGGGCTGAGCAAGGCAGGCCGGGCCTGGAGATGACCAGTTGGGTCTCGGCAGAGGGCACACCTAACCTCTGGGACCTCGGGCCGAACGAGAAGGAACTGTACGAGCGCTACGCCACGGTGGGTTGCTGGGAGTAGCGCAGCCTGTGCCCCACTGCCCGGCGGAAAAACCAAAGCGGAAAACGGACTCTTGCTTTGCGACATAACCGTGTGGCACTGAGGTCACTGGATACGCAAGCCGCGCCGCCCAGTTTTGGGCGGCGCGGTTTGGCCTGCGGCTTGAGTTGCAGTATGGAGCCAAGCTGCATTCGTTCCGCTGCGGCCCGGGCTAATCTGGCAGACTAATCTCTCCGTCCGCGGAGGGAACTATGACGTTGGCAGGGAATAGAGACATCCCTGGCATACCATCTGGGAAATGTCAGGTTAAGCAAAACACTTCTAAAAAGGAGGCAGTATTATGAAGACGGTTAGTCTTGTCCGCCAGCACATGACGGCGGGTGTGTTTCTGTGCCTAATGATAGGCCTGGTCATGGTCGGTTGCACACACACCGGAATTGCGCAAGAAGGAGACGAGGTTGTGGACATCGGCGATCGCAACCAGGTGTTCATTGACGGGCGGTACATGGACTCAACTGAGGGCTGCCGCATCGTAGTGTGCCCGCCGCGCAAGACCTACGAGAAGTGCATGGTAGGGGCGATTGGCAAGCCCTACTTCACCTTGTTCGAGGTGGACGGAGTATTTCGGGGGTTCCATGCTCTTACCAAGGATGGGATTCATTGGCGCCGGGTGGCTGTGGGCACAGCACCTGATGTTGATGACATATTGGGGGCCTACGTCGGTCGGCCCACGCCGTTCATTGATCCAGAGGCCCCACCCAGTGAGCGATATAAGCTGTTTAATTCCCCCGCCAACAGGATACTCGTATCCAGCGACGGCGCCAGTTGGGAGCGTCTACATGGGGGGATCTTTCCGAGCGAGGCCCTCTATCCCAGGGGCATGGATAGTCACAACGTTTGCTTCTACGATACGCGATTGGACAAGTATGTAGCCTATGTGCGGGTGAATAAGGTCTACCCGACTCCGCCCGAACGCCGGGACCACTTCGCGGGGTTTAGTGAGAGGTTCGGACGCGAGGATGATATCTATTCGATGCGGGCGATTGGGCGCTCAGTTACCGACGATCTGTCCAGCTTTCCGATGCCCGAGGTGGTCTTCGAATTTGACGAGAAGGACCCCCACTTCGGCGGGGTGTCGGTGATGGATTTTTACACCCCCGAGGTCATCGAGTACCCTTACGCTCAGGACGCATACTTTCTATTCACCACCCCCTACCTGCACTACGAGGACTGGTACCTGTCTGACGATCTTTCAGTGTTTCCCCGAACGAGTATAGATACTCTCAATGTCGGTGCTATTGACATTGCCATTGCGGCCAGCCGTGACGGCGTTCGCTGGCACCGCTATGACCGGAAGCCGTGGATTACCCTGGACCCGGAAAGCAGGCTGGACCCGGAGTTGCCGGGACTATATGCGCAGGCAGGTCTACCGCCGCCTCAGGTTGCCCATACCAATCTATACATGTCACGGGGAATGTACTTACATGAGGATGAGATCTGGATGTATTACGTGGGCACAAATGGCTATCATACCGGCAAGGTAGCGCGACAAAAGGAGGAGTTTCGGCGCGTAGTACTGCTGAAGGACCGCTTCACTGCTGTCGAGGCTGACTATACCGGTGGGGAGTTCACCACCTGCCCGGTGCGGTTTGAGGGCGAGGCGCTGCATCTTAACATCGAGACCTCGGCGCTGGGCCTGGCGCGAGTAGAGATTCAGGACGCCGACGGCATCCCCATCGAGGGCTACACGCTGGACGACTGCGACCGCATTCACACGGCAAACACAGTTGATCGGGTGGTCACCTGGCGCCGGGGCGAGTCGGATGTCTCAGCACTGGCCGGCCAGCCGGTGCGGCTACGCTTTGAGTTGCAGTTTGGTGCCAAGCTATACGCGTTCCGTTTCGGCCCGGGCTAGTTTGCTCGCGGCCGCTAAAGACTACTAAGAAGGAGTGAGTATTGTGAAGACAGCGACCTTTGTTAACGAGCCCTTGGCAGTGTGCGTCTTTCTAACCCTAACCGCCCTGCTCATCGTCAGTTGCATACACTCCGGAGTTGCTCAACAGGAAGGTGAAGTTGTGGACATCGGCAATCGCAACCAGGTTTTCATTGACGGCCGCTACATGGACTCAACTGAGGGCTGCCGCATCGTAGCGTGCCCGCCCCGCAAGACCTATGAGCAATGTCTGAGCGGCTGGCTGCGGGCGTATGAGACGATCCTCCCCGTCGACGGCACCTTTCGGGGATTTCATGCTCTGAGCAAAGACGGGATTCATTGGCGCAGAGTCGATCCGGGAACTGAGCCAGAAGCTGATGACCTTGTTGGCCTTTACGACGGGGGCCAGTTTCCGTTTGCCGATCCCACCGCCCCGCCCGAGGAGCGATACAAGCTGTTCTCTGCTTCATCGGTCAAAGCGTCGGCTGACGGAAGCGAGTGGGAAACGGTGGCCGAGCGAATGTTCCCTGGAAAGGCGTACTTCCCGTATGGGATGGACAGCCACAACAAGTGCTTCTATGACACGCGGCTTGACAAGTACGTGGCCTACGTGCGCGTCAACAAGGCCTATCCGGCTCCGCCGGAACGCCGGGAGTACTTTGCCGGATGGGCGAAGAGGTTAGGACAGGAGGACACGTATTTTATGCGGACCATTGGGCGGTCGGTCACTGACGATCTGTCCAGCTTCCCTATGCCCGAGGTGGTCTTTGAATTTGACGAGAATGACCCCCACTTCGGGGGCGTGGGGGTGGCCGATTTCTACATCCCTGCGGTGGTCCAATATCCGCACGCCCAGGACGCGTACTACCTGTTCAATTCCCGCTATCTGCACTATGAGGACTGGTTTCTGGCGGACGATCTGACGATCTATCCCCGCTCCGGTGTGGATACTCTCAACACAGGTCCGATAGACATCGGCTTGGCGGCCAGCCGCGACGGGATTGACTGGCGCAGATACGAGCGCAAGCCCTGGATCCCGCTGGGTCCGGAAGGTAGTTTCGACTCGAAGCTCATGTACATGTGTGCGGAGATGTTCAGCCATGGTGACGAGATATGGATGTACTACGTCGGCGGAGATTTCCTCCACGGGAGTGCCCGCCCGAAAAGCGAACGGATTCCGACCATGAGTCGGGTGGTGCTGCTGAAGGATCGATTTACCGGAGTGGAGGCTGACTATACCGGTGGGGAGTTTAGCACGCCCGCGCTGAGGTTCGACGGCGAGGCGCTGCATCTTAACATCGAGACCTCGGCGCTGGGCCTGGCGCGAGTAGAGATTCAGGACGCCGACGGCATCCCCATCGAGGGCTACACGCTGGACGACTGCGACCGCATTCACACGGCAAACACAGTTGATCGGGTGGTCACCTGGCGCCGGGGCGAGTCGGATGTCTCAGCACTGGCCGGCCAGCCGGTGCGGCTACGCTTTGAGTTGCAGTTTGGTGCCAAGCTATACGCGTTCCGTTTCGGCGGATTTGAGCGGATGCCCTCGAAACCGATACAGAAGTTTGCGTTCCGCCACGTTGGTACTAGCAATCCGGTCGGAGAGGGTTGGCCAGTGGTGGGCAGTGGTCTGGATGGTCGGCCAGTAGCCGGTGACCAGGCTGGTGCTGTGGATGCTTGGATGCTCGAGGATGACGAATCTGTAGAACAACTGGGTAAGTCTCTACAGTATCGCCCAGCCCTGGGCGACGACCAAAGAGACGCGGCGATTGCCAACGGGTGGGTCTTTCGAGCCAAACTCCGCGTTGCCGATGAACCCAATACGTTCGACAGAAGCGTGTTGATGGAGGTCTCCTTAGATAACAATGACGACCTGTCGTCACGGTGGGATCTGACTTTCACGGTAGACGAAGACGGCAACACGATGGTAGCCTTTGTGGAAGACGGCAATGAGGTTGATCCCAAAACCGTAACCACCGTCCCTGGCAGTGGCTATCACTTGTATGAGATGCAGTTCGATCCCGAGAGCCGGACTGTTAACCTGCTTGTTGATGGTGAAGAGAAGGTCAGCGACTATGCGGGACGCAGCAACCAGCCTAACCTGAACCGGATTTCGTGGGGTGCCGGCAGCAGTCCAGGAACGGCCACGAGCCTTTGGAACATGGTCGAATTTCAGATACTCCCCGAGCCTGCTGGCGGCTGAGCAGAGCCCAATGGCAGAGACCGTAGGGGCTCAAGAATGCGATGCAGACATTGGCGAGATACGCATCTCCAACGCCCGGCGGTACTAGGCCCCGTGAGAGCTGCGTAGAGCTTTTCGTCTCACCGAACTGAATTGTCACAGCATTCTGCGGACATCGAGTTCGGGGCATGCCCACAGCAATCGTACGACACCCTGGATTTCAAAGGAGAGTTCGCTGGTGACTAAGACCCAACTTGCAGCTACTGCTCTAGGCCTGATGATGGCGCTGCTGGGCCTCGTTGCCGCAAGTCAGGCGCAGTATCCGATTCCAGAGAATGCTCTGGTCATTCCTAGCTTTGACGAACGATATACTGAAGAAATAGAAGACCGGGAACAGCCCTATTGGCGTCAATTGGAGGAACGTCTCGGTGAGCGGGCTAAGGTTCAACCGTGCGGCCCAGTATGGAAATTCTCACCGGATCCTGATCAGGCTGGGGTCAACGAAGGCTGGTTCGCCCCCTCATTTGACGATGATGACTGGGTTGAACTGCGGACTGACGAGGGCGTAGGCTGGGAAAGGCAGGGCTTCGAGGGATATGTTGGCTTTGGTTGGTATCGGGGGAGGCTTGTCCTCCCCGAGGAGATGGAGCGCCAGCACGTCTATCTTTACTTCCAGGGCGTGGACGAAGAAGCCTGGGTCTACATTAACGGGCAGCTCGCGTTTGAACACACTGAAAAAAGCACAGGCATGCCCAGGGCACGTTTGTGGCAGACTCCGTTCAGGTTTGATGCCAGGGAGTGGCTCGCAACGGGCCAGGTCAACACTATCGCAGTCCGCGTTTACAACCAGGCAGCCAGGGGGGGGATCTACGCACCGGTGTATGTGGGGGCTGCCGATGAGGAAGTGGAGATTGACACCCTCATCACTGGTCGCGAGGGGCACTGGGCAATCTATCGTCTGCCGGGCTACTGGATCTCACATTTTGACATCGAGAAGGGTCCGATGGTCGCCTCTGAGGGATATGAGCTTCCTCCGTTGAAGACTGAAGTGGCAGTGGATCCCGAGCAAGGTCCGTACTACGTTTATCTCCGCTATCAAAACTCGCTCAAAGCTCAGTTGCAAGGCAGCCAGGACGGGCTGGTCACCTACAGTCCCGACAACGCAGACAGCATCGTAACAGCTTCACCGTCTCCCAATTCCTATCGGGGCTACGAAGCGTACCTGGGCTGTGTGTCCGGGCCGCAGGTGACCGTGATCGTTGACAATCTGCCCAGTGCTGAAGTGCGAGGGATCTACGACGGCCTGGTCATCCGTAACCAGAAACAGGAGAGAACTCGCGCGCAGGAGTACCGAGCAGAAATTGCCACCGACCTGGAGCTGCTCAAGCAACAACTGGCCCAGGCGCAGCAAGCGCTGGCCGATCCCCTCACGTCCGCCGAAGTGTTCGATGAGAAACGAGAATTACTTCCTGCATTAGTTAGAGAAGCAGACCGTGCGACACAGATGCTGGCGGCGGCTCGGAGTCCGGAAGGCCTGAATCTGGCCCGGCGGGCGGCGAGCCACCTGCAGCGCCGACTCTATGCCCGGGTACTGCTCCCCAAGGATCCAAAAGGCGGGACTCTGCGCTTCTCGACCGGCCTGCTGGGCGAGGAAGGGCTGAATGCCCAGCAGATGCGCACCTGGGCACTGGCCAAAGCCAAGCCGATGGACAGCGACGGCGATGGGATCATCGTTTTTCCCTGTTCGACGATGACCGAGGGGATAATGCCAACTGAGGTGCCCCTGCCTGAGGAAGTGGATAAGCCGTTGCGTGTTTTCGCCTGTCGTGGTCAATACGAAGCGGTTAGCTTTGCCGTTTTTGCCACCAAGGATTTGGGGGGCTTACGGGTCCGGCCGGGCAAACTCCGCAGCGGCGAACATATCATACCGCCTTCCGCTATCGACGTAAAGGCAGTGGTCGTCTGGTGGTATGACGAATGGCCGGAGCCGCGGCGCAACGCTGAGCTGCTCGTACACGATGCTGCGCTTATCAGCGCGGAGCTAGACAAGCCGGTCAATCACTATCCCGATACGCCTTTCTTTGATGATGCAGAGACCCTGCGTCCGGTGCACATTGCCGCCGGGACTTTGCGCCAGTTCTGGGTAATTGTCCACGTCCCTGACGACCAGCCGCCGGGCGTCTATGCAGGAGACCTACACGTAGGGATGCCCGGACACAAGCGCGTGCGAGTGCCCCTGACCGTGGAAGTACTTCCATTTGATCTGCCCGAGCCGATGCT
>CAYNMY010000119.1:0-6598 GCA_964398275.1 uncultured Armatimonadia bacterium
GCGGCTTCGGCGCCGGGGGCGATCTTTGAGCCCTCGATCGAGCCCAGCGCGCCGCTGGGCAGCTTGACCATCATCACGAAGTGGTCGTCGGCTTCGACGGGGACGATCTGGCCCTGCTGGTTGGGGCGCTTTTCATAGAGAATGCGGGTTTCGGTAAGCACACTGTCGAACGGCCCGATGAGGTAGTCCATCAGGTCCACGACGTGAGAGCCGAGGTCCTGGAGTACGCCGCCGCCTTCGGACTTGAGCTGCTTCCAGCCCATTGGCTTGTTGGGGTCAACGCTGCCCGAGTGGAGGTAGATGGCGCGGAAGCTAATCACGTCGCCCAGGAAGCCTTCTTCGATGAGCTGCCGGGCGCGCAGTGTCGCCGGGTAGAAGCGGTATTGGAGCGTCATCTGCCCGATGCCCGACCAGTTCTGCATCGCTTCTGCCACCCGCCGGGCCTCCTCCTGCGTCACCACCAGCGGCTTGTCGCAGTAGATGTGTTTGCCCACCGCCATCGCGGCGATGAGCTGGTCGGCGTGGAGACTGTTGGGCGAGCAGATATTGATGATCCGGATGTCATCGCGCGCGATCAGTTCCCGCCAGTCGTCGGTGCCGAATTCGAAGCCGCCCTGCTCTATCGCCTTCGCGGCCGTCTCCGGGCGGGAGGTCGCCACGCCTACCAGCTTGGTCTTTACGGGCACCGGGTCGTAGTACAGCGGGATGTTCCGGTACCCGTAAGCGTGCACCTTGCCGATGAAGCCAAAGCCAATTATGCCAACGCCGAGTGTGTCCATAGTGATCCCCTCGCCCAGCAGGCTAATCGTAAAGCCGCTGATAAATGTCCAGATAGCGAGCGTAGACTTCGCGATAGGCCTCGTACATCCCTGCTCTGCGCCCGGAAGGCAATCAGATGTTCGCCGGAGAATAGTAATGTTGAGATCAACACCTAAGGGAGCACAACTATGCACGGGCAACACCTCGTGGGTACGGTTATGCTGCTGTTAGTGGTCGGTGTACTGTGGTGTCGGGCTGAGTCAGAGCCGATCCAGCCGAAGCTCGTTCTGGACGATTTTGAAGCTGACCAGCTCGGGCCGTGGTGGGTGAGCAAGAGTTCTTACATCTCTCACTTTTCCCAGCAGGGCACCAACCAGGAAGGGCTGCAGCTTGCGCAGGATGGGGAGCGCGGCGGCCAGGAGAAGAACGACCACTTCTTTATCACCCGCACCATCGCCCCGCCCAAGCCGACGGTGGCCTACGCCGCCGTGGCTTTTTGGTATCGGACGCGCGGAACTATCCCCAAGGATGCGGCTCTGTGCTGCCGCCTGGGCCGCGAGCGCAAAGCCTCGGGCACCAGCTTCATGGACATGGCGCTGCCCGCGGACACGCAGGGGCAGTGGCGGCACGTAGAGCTGCCCGGCATCTCATCGGGTAGGAGCGACATTCTTGTCGCGACGGGGTGAGCGCCTTGACGGATCACCGCCGAAGGGCTACTTTGTCGCTAGCAGACAGCAAGCTGTGCCTTGTGAGGGGTGAACTATGAGTGACTACTCCGACGTGGAACTACGCGGACCAGAGCGCGGGCAGGCGCTGGCGGCTATCGGGGACCAACTAGCTTAGTGGGGGCTGACTATGCCCCAGGTCGAGCCGCTGCCGCTTGATTTTGGCCTGGGCCGGTTCGAGGAGATTGGCGAGACTGAGTTCTAGGTCGCTAACGAGGAAGCGCACGGCTACTGCGGGAAGTTCCTGTTCGTCTTCGATGGCCAGACCTGTCCCTATCACCAGCACCGCGTCAAGCACGAAACGTTCTTCGTGCTCAAGGGTAGGATTCGTATGCAGGTGGGGGAGGATGAGCGAATTATGCACGAGGGCGATCTGCTGACGATGCCGCCGGAAACGGGCCATTCTTTCACCGGCATCGGCCCGGCGCTTATTCTGGAAGTCTCGATGGCCTCGATGCCTGGTGATAGCTTCTTCGATGACAAAGGGATCGGCGACGAGGGGGTAATTTAGCCCAAATTACTCATGAACGGCTTGTGGGGAACCCGCTTTTTAGGCAAAAAAAGCCGGTTTCCCACACCCTTCCCGCCTACGCTTCCGCCTTCGCCAAAGCTACGGCGGACAAGCCGGCAAAAACTTTGGAAGTTGAGCAACGCCCGTGACAATTGCGTGGTGTCGCTGTTCGGGAGGAATCGGATCGGCCTCGGCGGCATTTTCGGTGCGGGCAGGTAACTCAGCGCCCACGCGCGAATAATTCCACTCGGTAACAAAGACTCGGAGGAGGCATGTACCGTGCGTATGTGGGGACCTATCAACGTATTTGACCAGTCCGAGGAAGACCTTATCCACATCACGATGCTGCGTATTCTGGATGAAGTTGGCCTCATCGTGGAAAGCGAGGAGATCCTTGAGCGCCTGGCAGGGATCGGGGGACGGATTGATTCGGACGCAATGCGTGTGACCTTCGCGCCAGAGTTCATGGAAGGCTTCATTGCCGAGTCGGAGGAGTTTGACTGGGAGGCGGTCGAGCCGGCGGTTAGTGGGACAGCGGGCATCTTCTTCGGCTACTACCTCAATCCCGATACCGACCAGTACGAGCCGTGGACCATGCGCACGTTACTGCGCTACCTCAAGGTCATCCACTACCTTGAGCATGTCAGCGGCGGGATCAGCTACGCCTTCCCGGTTGACGCCGTACCCGATGAGGCACAGGTGCTCTTCTTTCACTACCTGGCCTTCAAGTTCAACGGGCGGAGCGCAGCATCGCTTAATAACATCCGTTGGTGCCCCGCTATCCTGGAGATGTGTGAAGTCGCCGCCGAGCAGATGGGCGTGGCCGTGAGTGACCTGTTTGGCGCGCCGCATATTCACCTGATTTCGCCCCTCAAGCTGGGCCGCGAAGAAGCGCGCATCTACAGCTTTTTTGCCGAGCGCGGCCTACGAATTGGCATCGGCAATATGAGCTCAGCAGGCGGCACTGCGCCGGTGACCCTCGCAGGCGCACTCGCCATCCACCTTGCTCAGGGCCTGTTCATCAACATCCTGGGGCGTGCCTACTTCGATGACCGGCACCTCGGCCTGAGCTGTGAGATGTCACCGCTGGATATGCGGACCGGCATGTATCCGTATGGCCGCCCCGAGAAGGAAAT
Source organism: uncultured Armatimonadia bacterium (assembly GCA_964398275.1). Taxonomy (GTDB): domain Bacteria; phylum Armatimonadota; class Zipacnadia; order Zipacnadales; family Zipacnadaceae; genus JALGTD01. The sequence continues at coordinate 3,132 of CAYNMY010000119.1, forward strand.
CTACAATGTGGCGATGGCGCAGATGGCGCGGCGCTACGGCGCAGGTTACTGGGGCCATTGCGGTCTTTCCGACGCCAAGCGCCCCAGCGTCGAGGCCGGTTTCCAACGGGCGTTAGGCTCAATACCGACGCTGCTGGCCTGCGGGCACACAAGCATCAGTGCAGGGCTGCTGTCGGTGGACGAGGTCTATTCGCCAATTCAGATGATAATTGACGACGACATCATCAGCGCCCTGCAGCACTTCGCCCGGGGCTTCGAGGTCAACGAGGAGACCCTCGCCTTCGAGGTGATAAAGGAGGTCGGCCCGGGGGGCTGCTTCCTGGCCACTGACCACACGGCGCGGCACCACCGCAGCGCGCTCTGGGAGCCGCGAGTGTTCTCGCGCGAGATGTTCGGCGGCTGGCAGCGCAGTGGCGAGAAGATAGACGTGGACTTCGCCACAGAGGTATACCACGACATCGTCCAGCGGGAGCCGATCCCGGTGCACATCTCCGAAACGCTTGAGCGCAAGCTACTGGAGATCATCCGGAATGAGACCGGCGTCACAATTCAACCGGTGGAGCCTGAGTAGCCCTGCTCTTGGCGCTTATGCCGTGCCTGGGCTATAGATAGGAGAAGTAGTGTGAATTCGAGCGAAGTGCCCTGGGAACGCGGCTACGTTCAAGTATATACGGGGGACGGTAAGGGCAAGACTACTGCTGCGCTCGGGTTAGCGCTGCGGGCGGCCGGCGCGGGGGCTAGAGTGTTCATTGCCCAGTTTGCCAAGGGTGGAAGGTCCAGCGAATTGGAGGCCCTGGCCCGATTATCCGACTTGATCACTATCGAGCAGTACGGCCGGGATGGCTTCATCCGCGGCGAGCCGTCGGAAGAGGACATCAGCGCGGCGCACGAAGGACTGGCGCAGGTCAAGCGGATCGTGGCTTCCGGTGAGTACCCGCTGGTCATACTTGACGAGGCCAATATCGCGGTGTACCTGGGACTTTTCTCCGTGGAGGACCTGATAGAAGTCATCGAGTCGCGGCCTGAGCACGTTGAGCTGGTGATAACGGGGCGGCGAGCCGACCAGCGGGTGATTGACGCAGCCGATCTGGTCACGGAGATGCGCGAAGTCAAGCACTACTTCGCCCAGGGCGTCCCCGCGCGCCGGGGAATTGAGAAGTGAGCGCTCTCGAATATACGGAGGAACCGACATGGCTATCAGGGTAGCAATCATCGGCGCCGGGAGCCTGACCTTTACCCGCAAGCTCGTGCGGGATATTCTTTGTGTCCCGGCTCTGCAGGATACCGAGTTCGCATTTATTGACATTGATGAGAAGAACCTGGAGATGGTCTACCAGCTCTGCCGGCGCGATGTCGAGGCAGCCGGCCTACCGGCCAGGATTGCAGCCTCTATGAATCGCCGTGAGTCGCTCCGGGATGCCAATTACGCCGTATCGGTCGTGCGGGTGGGCGGGCTGGAGATGTTCCAGACTGATATCGAGATCCCGCTCAAATACGGTGTGGACCAGTGCGTCGGGGACACGCTGGGGCCGGGCGGGATAATGTACGCCCAGCGGGGCATACCGGTGCTGCTGGAGTTCTGCCGGGACATCAGCGAGGTCGGTGCGCCGGACTGCCTCTTCCTGAATTACTCTAACCCGATGGCGATGAATACCTGGGCCTGCAATAAGTACGGCCACGGGGTCAGGATGCTGGGCCTGTGCCACGGGGTGGCGTTCGGGCACCGGCAGATTGCTGAGGTGCTGGGGCTCCCGGTCGCAGAAGTTGACATCATCTGCGCCGGCATCAACCACCAGACCTGGTACATCAGCGTCAAGCACAAGGGCGAGGATATGACCGGCAAGCTGCTGGAGGCCTTCGAGAATCATCCGGAGTATAGCCAGAGCGAGAAGCTGCGCATTGATATGCTTCGCCGCTTCGGCTACTTCAGCACCGAGTCAAACGGGCACCTGAGCGAGTACCTGCCCTGGTATCGCAAGCGCGGCGAGCAGGCGCTCCAGTGGATCAATACCGACTCGTGGATCGGCGGTGAAACCGGGGGCTACCTGCGCATCTGTACTGAGACGCGCGACGAGTTCGAGCGAGATTTCCCCAAGTGGATGCAGGAAGCCCCGTGGACGTTTGATCCCGAGAAACGCAGCGGCGAGCATGCCTCGCATATCATTGAGGCTCTGGAGACCGGACGGGTCTACCGCGGGCACTTCAATGTGCGCAACGGCGGCTGCATCACCAACCTGCCCGAGGATGCGATCGTGGAGGTGCCCGGCTATGTTGACGCCAACGGCATCAGCATTCCGATTGTCGGCGCTCTGCCCCTGGGCCCGGCCGCGGTCTGCAATGCCAGTATCAACGCACAGCGCCTGGCCGTGGAAGCTGCCGTCCACGGCGACGGTGCTCTGCTGCGCCAGGCAATGATGATGGATTCGCTGACCGGCGCGATATGCACGCCGCCCGAGATCTGGCAGATGACCGACGAAATGCTCGTCGCCGGTGAGCGGTATCTGCCGCAATACAAAGGGGCTGTTGCTCAGGCAAGACAGCGTCTGGCCGGCGGCGGTCTGCTGCCCACGCAACAGTGGGAGGGACTGGCCCGGCGCTCCTGAGCCTCAGTTGTTCTTGTACGTCAGCCCGAGGTACTGGCGGCGTTGCGAGTCGCCCGTGAAGTTGTTGCGCAGGATGCGGTAGGTCAGTCCTAGATTCTCGCCCAGGGAATAGTCCAGGCCGACGTCCAACGTGTAGCGCGTCTTTTTGCTCAGGCGGAATTCGCCGAGCACCGCATAGCTGGCTTCGGGCTTGACGGTGAGCGCGAGGCGTCCCCAGTTGCGCCGGTGCTGGAACAGCACCCCAATGTCACCCGCCCAACTCTCAGCGCTGCGGACATCCTTGCTGGCACCGGCGGTAAGCTCAAGGAATCCGTGGCCGTTCTCCCGGCGCATTCCTCCGGCGACCAGCGTGAGGAGGGTGTCAAAGTCGTGGTTGCCCTCGGTCGAGACGGTAATCACCGGGTTCCACTCGGTGGCCGGTCGGTTCTGGTAGATCTGGCGAAACCAGGTCTTGAGCCGGTCGAGCTTTGATGAGCTGCCACCGGACCCCTTGCTGTAGTCCGAATCCACCGTGATAGAGAACGCTTCATTGTCGCCGTGGCGTGTCCAAAGCCCATCGAAGCCCCACGAATAGTCTCGCGAGGTTTCTCCTTTGGCCTCGTTTTCAGTGATACTTGCGGTGACTTCAAACTGATCCTGCGTCCAGTCACGGGCGTAGGCTGCGCTGGCTATCAGCGAAGCCAGACTTGCGGCAACTATCCACCGGGTGATGCGAATCACGGTCCCAAACCTCCTGGAATAGAAATATTTGCTATCGCTCCGAGAGACGGCGAGCAATTGTTTGCAGGGTCTATTGCTCATAGCTAACACTCAGGTCCTTGAGCCGCACGGAGCGGTCGGGGACCGAAATCATGTCGGTCAGGT
>CAYNMY010000120.1:0-6558 GCA_964398275.1 uncultured Armatimonadia bacterium
CGATAGACCGACCGGTGCGCGGCACGGGACAAGACGCTGAGGACAACGGTGAAGAACTCAGTCCCTCCTGACTTTGAGAAGCAGCGTCAGCAGATGGTCGCACAACAACTCCGTGGCCGGGGGATCCGGGATGAGCGGGTGCTGGCGGCGATGGGCAAGGTGGCGCGCGAGGAGTTTGTTCCGGATCGCCAGCGGCGCTTTGCCTATGATGATAGCGCGTTGTCAATCGGCGAGGGGCAAACGATTTCCCAGCCGTATATGGTGGCCAAGATGCTCGAGCTGCTCGCTTGCCATCCCGAACATCGTGTGCTGGAGGTGGGGGCCGGTTCCGGCTATCAGGCGGCGCTGCTGGGCGAGCTGGCGGCGGAGGTCTACGCCGTGGAGATAGTTGAACCCCTCACTGAGCGGGCGCGGGAGGTCCTGGCCCGCCTGGGCTATGACAACGTTGCAATTGTGCTGGGCGATGGGAGTCTGGGCTATCCGCCAGCCGCACCCTACGAGCGAATAATAGTCGCGGCGGGCGCGCCGCAGATTCCCCAGCCCCTGGCCGAGCAACTCACCCCCGGCGGCCGGCTGGTGGCGCCGGTGGGTGAGCGCAGTATTCAGACCTGCGTTGTGGCTGTCAAAGAGGCCGGGGAACTGGTGGTCGAAGAGAGCATCGGTTGTGTATTCGTGCCCCTGGTCGGCGAGCACGGCTGGTAAAACACGGGCGCAACGGAAGAGAGCGATGGGATTGATTCCTGGCGATGGCCATGTCAATATCTCCCTCGCGCAGCAGGGGCCAACTCCGGAGCAATGCCTGCGGGCCGCGGAAGCGGCGGGGCTGGAGGCGGTGGCTCTGGTAGCGAGCTTCGGCGAGGTTCAGGCCAGCCTGGGTGAGTATCGCGAGCGCCTGGAAGCGGTCGGACGCGACAGCCCGGTCCGGGTTATTGCGGCGGTGCAGGCGGAGATACTCGATGTCTCAGGCCACGTTGATGTATCGTCGAACGCGCGCGAGCAGTGTGCCCTGGTCCTGGCGCACCTCAGCGCGCGCACAGCCGGCATCGGGTACGACGTGCCGGTGCGCTGGGAACGGCTGGTGGACAGCATATTCTCCTGCCTGCTGGGTGTGGCGACAGGTGGACTGGTCAATCTCCTCGCGTATCCGTTCAACCTCGGGCGATTCCCCGCCCCAATTAGCCCCGCTCAGCTCCCCGTCGAGCGCCTGGAGGAACTGGGCACGGCGATGGCTGAAGCGGAGGTCGCCTGCGAGCTGTCCAACCGCGCCTGGTGGTGGTATCCCGAGCTGTCGGTGGCGCAGTTTACCGAAGAGTTCGCCCATGTCCTGCGGGTCTTCTCGCGCTGTGGGGTGAAGTTCATTGCTGGCAGCGACAGCCGTGATATCAGCGGCGTGGGCAATCTGCGCTACGTGGGGCAGCTGATGCACGAAGCGGGCGTGGAACTGTCTCCGCTCGTGGACCTGACGCGGCTGTGAGCGTCGGCTGGCGCTGTGCTACAGGGATGTGTAGTAGCGCCCAGAGTTGACCAGCCACCAGGCATTGAAGACAATCACCGCGGCAACGATGAGAATGATACCGCCCACAATTAGGCGGTAGCGGCCGGGGGAAGAGTCGGGCGGGGTTGATTTCAGGCGGCTGGGCGGGCGCAAGGCAACGCCCAGCAGTACCACGAGGTAGGGCAGAGCGTTGAGCAGGTAGCGTCCCCCGGACTGCGCACGATAGTCCACCGAAATGCAGAACCAGATGATGCCCGCCCACAAGGCTGCGCCCGCCAGCAAAGAAGCCCACACGCACAGGGCATCCCGGCGGGCAACTTCGCCGGCTTGACCCGCCAATTCGCCCCCGTACGCCCGGCGCAGTACCACGAGGGCGGCTATCGCCGCGAGCAGCATGACTATCTGCGTTGCCGCCAGCAGCGGCGCCTGATTCATCATCCCCTCTGCCCAGACCCAGTCCGGCACCACCGCGCTGGCCAAAATGTTCCTCGTCCAGCCGCGCAGCAAGTACCAGCCGTCGGGATAGGTCACCATGTCCTGGAGCGTGGAGGGCTGGTCGGCGGGGTGCAGCGCATAGTTGGGGAAGGGCTGTCCTGAGACGATTACATTGTGCAGCGGCCACCAGATGCCCGCGAGCAGGAAAAATGCCGCGAAGCTCAACACCATTCGCCAGCTCTTTTGTCCCGGGCTGCGGCGCAGTACCAGCACCACCAGCGCAATCGGCAACGCGAAAAGAGTAGTCTGTTTGATGATCAACCCGCCGCCGACCAGCGCGCCGGCAATGGCTGCGTCCTGCCAGCGCAGGGGGCGCTTCAGGTAGATCAGTTGGACCAGCCACAGGGCGGTTACCGCCGACCACAGGTAGGTCAGCGGCTCGTTGTTAACCAGCGAAGTGATGTAGATAAACATCGGTAGGCCGCCGGCCAGCAGTAGCAGAGGCAGCCGGTATAGGCGCGGAACTCCGGCCACTAGCAGCAGGGCATAGAGCGCCGCGATAGTCGTCGCGCCCAGCAGCGTGGACAGCGGGCGGATCAAGCGCCGGGCCAGTATCTCCCGGGCATCGAAGTCCTTCTCCAGGGCCCACGCCGGGCGGGGCCCCAGCGGTTCAACGTGATTGCCGCTCAGCTTGTACAGCGGCAGGGCCAGCAGGTAGTAAGTCGGCGGGTGGTGAGCCTGGTAGGTCTCACCGGGCAGCGGCAGGCGCCCGTACTCGGCGAGGATATGGACATACTGCATGTGATAGGGCTCGTCCGGCCCGTAATCGAGCGGGATTACGGACTGGCACCATGCTGACAGCCCAACATAGATGACCAGGGCTGCAACCAGTTCGCTGTGGCGTGGAATCCGCAGGTTGATTGCCCCTCCGCGTGCGGCTCGGGCGATGCTGGGGATGAGTTCTGGCCGACTCAAGTTTACTGTGCACCTTCGCCGTGGTCAAGCGACGCACCCTCGACGGTATCGGGGGCTCGTGTCCGGTGTGGGAGGTTAGGCGAGGCGGCGGTACTGGACGGCCTCTCGGCCAGGGCGCGGCCTATCGCCGGCCGACAGAGTGGACGATGAAGCTCAGCGGGCTGCCAGAGACGACGGGGCTACATCTCCGCCAGTACGTCCTGGATTGCTTTTAGCTCGTCGTCGGTGATGTCCCACAGCTTGGCGGCGGCCTGGTCAATCTCGGCCTCCAGCGCCGCCACGGTGTCAGTGTCGCCCTGCGCGTCAGCCTCGTGACAGCGGCAGGAAAGGGAGGACAAGCTCTGGTGTAGCTCGTTGGTGGGGTCGAATTTCGGCACATCCATATTTGCTAGCAGGTAAGGCGCCATTTGTGTGCCGATGGTGTAACTATGGACAAAGAGAGCAATGGGGCCAGAATTGAGCAAGGCAGCCAAATAATATGCCTCGATATCATCATCAAGGGAGATGGAGATTAGCCGATGATCGGGGATCACTAGGGGTTCACGGTGGCATAGTACGGAGCATGTGAACTTGCTTGCAATGTATCGCCAGACAACCTTCCACGGCGCAAGCGTGTAGGGGCCGACGTTGTACATTGAGTAGAAGGGGTCAGTAGGCTTGAAGTACCGCCGGTAGCCGGACCGCTGGCGCAGTTGCTCCTCAAACTGCATCAGGTAAGCGAAGGTCTTGGGGTACTTCTGTTTCATCTCGGCTTCGGGTATGCCAGCGAGCTTGTCGGTCCGATTGGCGAGAATGATGTGGGCGGCGGGTTCCGCATGCCAGCGTTTCACGTCGCGACCGCGCAGCAGCGGGTAGACCAGGTCCGGTTCCACGGCAGCCTGGACGCGTGGCACCTTCTTCTTACCGACATCGGCAATATTCTCAATCAGCAAATCGCCATTCGGCAATTCCTTGATTATGCGCACCCAGTAGCAGCCATTGAGGCCACCGCTATTCACGCCCTCATGGGCTGCATAGTCGCTCTGCCCGATAACTTTGGTGATCCCCGGCAGGGCGGATTGGGGCGCCGTGAGCCACGGCGAGGTCATATTGCCGGGTTCCACCGGCAATGCGCCCACGGTGTGGCGGCTCGTCTGGGAAAGCACCTGTTCAAGAGTCTCGTCTGGGCTAAGCCGCGACGGCCCCCGCCACACCACGTAGTCCACCGGATAGGCGAATCGTTCTGTGGCTTTCTCGCAGACGAACACCGCAGTGCGATTGGTGGCCCCCTCAAAGACCTGGAGTTGACTCAGGTCGTGAACCGCCAAGGGCCTCAGAAAGTACGTCGTGTGATTGCTCTGGTATTGCAGGCTGCGAAAGCCCTCGCCGCCACCCTTTGTTTTGAAGACTGACTGAGTGATCAGGAACCCCAGGCGTCCGCCCTCCACCAAGTAGCAATCATGGGCGACATAGGTCATCAGAATCGAGATATCATCCTTGCCGCCGCCTAGCTTGGCCTTGTAACCTTTGTGAGGAAACAACTCGTACGTTTGCCACAACGGGGCGGTGCTTTGGCGGTATTCCTCCGGCAAGCTCTCCCAGTTCACCCAGGGCGGATTGCCGGCGACGTAGTCCACCGGTTCGATGAACAGCGGGGCGAAGGCGTTCTTAATGATGCGCGCCCAGATGCCGTTCTCGTTGTCGGCGTCGAGCTTCGAGAGTTTCTCGTACAGGGCGCGGTGCAAGCCGGCGGCGGCCACCGGCAGCCCCTGGTTCTCACAATAAGTAAGAAACTCATCGGTGTCGTAGCGGCGGTCGCGGACGCAGAACTCTAGAGCATCGGCATAAGCGGCCAGTTGTTGGCGATCAGTAGTGATTTCGGTGGGAATGTCAAAGTCACCGGCCGCAGTGTGCAGCACGCGCCGGTCGGCTCTTTCCCCGGCCAGCAGGCCCCCGTATTCTGCCGGTGTCATAATGGAGTCGCACATGTACACGGGCAGTTCGACCTGGCCGGCGAACTGGAACATATCCCGAATCGCCATCAGGTAGTTGGTGCGGGCGGCCATCACGGCAAGCGGGTTGAGGTCGAAGCCGATGACGTTATGCAATATCTTCTGGAGCAGTTCGTCCTCGCGGTAGCCACACTGGTCGCGGTGCTCAGCGAACCACGACTTGATCCGGTTGATCGCGATGACCAGGAACGTCCCCGAACCGCAGGCCGGGTCGAGCAAGCGCTTGTCGGGGTCGCCCTCGTAGCCCAGCTCGTTGAGCACGTGCTCGGCCAGCCAGTCGGGGGTGTAGTATTCGCCCAGGTCGTGACGCACCGACTTCGGAAACAGGTTCTGATAGAGCTTCTTGAGCAGGTCGCGGCTCTCGGCAGGTTCAACGCTGAGCGTGGTGGGATCAAATTGGTCGAGCTTTTCGACGAGCTTACGCGCCATGCCCGCGATGCGCCCGTGCCAGGCTGAGATATACCAGGAGAATAGATCGCCCTCCAGGAAGTTGGCGACGCCCAGTTGGGTCCAGATGCCGCCCTGTTCCAGGTTCTGCATTTCGGCCAGCAGGGCCGCGTCAGTCGGCGCTTCCACACACCGCTTGATGACAGATAAACCGAGCGGAGAAAACGACGAGACAATCTCTGCCGCCAGGAACTTCATAAAAATGGCGTAGTATGTGTGCAGAGAGAAGAGCAGGGCAGCGGGGTTAGCGTTCGGAACACCGTAGTGCTCACCGAGCTTCTCAATCTTGGGATTGTGGCCCTCAACATCGTACCCGCAGACTTCGCTGAATTGTATCTTCCATTGCTTGAAGAAGGTCAGCGCCTTGGGATCATCGGTCTCGGTGATGACGGCGTAAATGTCGCGGAGGCCTTCCTGGGCCAGATTGTTATCTGCGCCAAAAGTCGTTGCCAAATGCCCGGGAGTAAACGACATGCCCCTAGCGCCGAGCGAGACCAGCGCCCGGAGCAGCCGTTCAACGGTGTGTGCCGTAACTGGCTGGGGGTTTTCGAGTTCAAACTTCCCGCCGCGATGTCTTACGAAGATTAAGGTATCGCCATCGCAGCCGACGCCGAAGATGCGGCTGGGGTCAATGTCTTCCTGCTTCTGGAAATCACGAAAGCGCTTCTGAATCTGCTCGACGACCTTGCGGGTGCCGGGCGCCTCTGCGTCCTCGGTTATCCGGTCTGGCCCGTGGGGATTCTTGTACTCGATGATGACGCCGCCATATTTCGAGTCAACCTGTCCCCCAGCCAGACCATACTCGTGCCGCCCGCGGACCTTGATGCCGGCTTTGGTGATGAACTCGTCAATGAGCTTCGTGACTTCGAGGCGAACGTCTTCTTCTGATTCTGCCGAGGCCGCAATTTGCGGCATCTGCTCAGCCATAGCTTGGGCATGTTTTTCGATGAGTTGCTCAATGTTCATGTTACCCCCACAGCTTCCGGTCGAGGCTGCGGTACTGGACGGCCTCGGCGATGTGTGGGATCTCGATACTTTCCTTCTCGTCAAGGTCGGCAATAGTGCGGGCCAGCTTGATGATCCGGTCGTGGGCGCGGGCCGATAGGGCGAACTGGTCAATGGCCGTGCGCAGCAGCGCCTCCACTTCGTCGCTGAGCGGACAGAACTGGCGCATCGCCTTGACGGTCATCTGGGCGTTGGCGTGAATATCGGTAT
>CAYNMY010000121.1:0-6553 GCA_964398275.1 uncultured Armatimonadia bacterium
ACGATGAGGAATATGACGCTGTTGTGTTCTGTGATAGCTTCCGGCTCCCAATCGTAAATCGCGACTACCTCAAAAAGGACGAGCTCATTATGATCGTCAAGTGGAAGGCAGCGCGCGTGGCGGGCCAAGCAAGACGGAACACCGAAGCCGAAATCGCAAACACAACGCGGGACGCATTTGCTGCCCAGGATGCATGCACGGCTGTATGGATAATGGATTCTCTTTGGGGTGTGGGTATTCGAATGGCCAGCGCTATCTTGACCGTGTTCGATCCGTGCCTCTATACCGTAATGGACCGACGCGCATGGGCATCGCTTAAAACGCTTGGATTAGAGGAGTTCGGACTCGCCGATTGGATGAGTCTTGATAGCGAAAGGACCTATCAAGCCTATGTAAGTGCCTGCACGCTAATCGCCAAGGAGAATGAAGTGGACTTGCGCACGCTTGACCGCTGCCTCTGGGCCCTTAACGGCAAGCTGCCGGCCGAGCTTAGTAGTTGATGGATAGTGGACAGTGAAAAGCGGGAGGGGGCGGCTGTCCTACCAGAAGGGACACGTTTTGACCCAGCTCTAGTAACGGCTTTTTGATCAAGGAGGTTAACTCGATGGGTAAAGTAGCTGTCACGATACTTGATGCCACTGGCTCCAAGGAACAGAAGGCCAGCCTGCCGGATGAGGCGCCGGTGCGCCGGATAATCGGCAAGCTCCTCGAAATGATGAAGCTGCCGGCCACCGGTCCTGACGGCCAGCCGATGAGCTACAAGTTCCACCACAAGGCCTCGGGCAAGCAGCTCGCCGATGACCAGACGCTGGCCGATGCCAAGGTCAAAGACGGCGACGTGCTGCGCCTGCAGCCGGAAATAACCGCCGGGTGACGCAGCCGCGCAGGTACAAACGAGAGCGTGCGCTAGATGACTGATGACCAGGTTCTGGACATTGATCTTGAGGAGGACCGCTACCATCGGCTGCGGCTGATTCCGTGGTGGGACCAGGAGCGGCTGTTTACAGCGCGGGTGATGGTGGCCGGGGCCGGTGCGCTGGGCAACGAGATTCTCAAGCAGCTCGCCCTGCTCGGCGTGGGCAACATTTTCGTGGTGGATATGGATATCATCGAGGAATCCAACCTCACCCGTGCGGTGCTTTTCCGCAAGCAAGACGAGGGGCAGCCCAAGGCCGAGGTAGCGGCGCGGGCGCTGACGGAGCTCAACCCGGAGATTAAGGTCGAGAGCTTTGTGGGTAACCTAGTCTACGACGTGGGCGGGGGCGTCTTCCGGGATATGGATATCGTGCTGGGCTCGCTGGATAACCGCGAAGCGCGGGTGGCGATAAACCAGATATGCTGGAAGCTGAGCAAGCCGTTCGTGGACGGGGCGATTGAGATAATCCAGGGCGTGGCCCGGATCTTCTGCGGGCCGGAGGGGCCCTGCTACGAGTGTACGATGAGCGAGATGGATTACGAGCTGCTGAGCCAGCGGCGCTCCTGTGCAATGCTGTCGCGCGATGACATCGTTTTGGGCAAAGTGCCCACAACGCCGACGACTGCCGCGGTTATCGCGGGCGTCCAGACCCAGGAGGCGATCAAGTGGCTGCACCGCGACCGGGAAATGCCTCTACTGCTGGGCAAAGGGTTTGTCTATAACGGATTCAGCAATGAGACGTATATTGTGGAGTACCAGCGGCGGGAGGACTGCCCGGCGCATATCACGCTGCCGCCGGTGCAGGAACTGGACAAGTCGGTTGATACGGCCACGGTCGGCGAGATGCTGGAACTGGTAAGGTCTGAAGTCTCGCCGGAGGCGGTGCTGGAGTTCGAGCGCGAAATCTGCATCGGGCTGTACTGCCCGCAGTGCGACGAACATGAGCCGGTCTTCCGCTCGCTGGGCAAGCTGAGCGAGGCGGAGGGGCGCTGCCCGCACTGCCACGAGCTGCGCGAGCCGGAGCTGACTCACGCGATATATGGCGACGAGGATTACCTGGAGCGGACCCTGGCGGAGATGGGTTTGCCGGCGTACGATATTGTGACTGGTCGAGACGGGCTGGAGGTAGCAGCGTTCGTGTTGGCTGCCGACCGCGAGCAGGCTTTGGGCAGCCTGGCGTGATGGCCGCAACTGAACTGAAGGAGGTGCGCTATGACAGATCAAGGATTCGCAAACATGGGTAGCAGCAGGCAAGATATGGACATCTCACTGCAGCCAGTCGGCGGGGTATCCGGCGATAGCGCGAAGGAAACGGTGGTAATGATCGCCGAGTCGGTGCTGGAGGAGGTGCGCCGCCACGGCAGCAAAAACACCTCTCGGGAACAGGGTGGCGTGCTGGTGGGGACAGTGGCCTCGAGCCGCGATAAGGTCTACGTTACCGTGGAGGGCTCGATAGCCGCGCCCCACGCCCGGGCCGACCGGACCAGCGTCACTTTCACGCACGAGAGCTGGGCGGAGATAAATCAGGTCAAGGACGCCGAGCACTCCAACCAGGACATCGTCGGCTGGTATCACACCCACCCGGGCTTTGGGGTATTCCTTTCCGACTATGATACCTTCATCCATCGCAACTTCTTCCCGGCGCCCTGGCAGGTGGCCTTCGTGCTGGACCCGCTCTCCCAGCAATCGGGGCTTTTCGTCTGGAAAGAGGGCGAGATTGTGCCTGGCGACCAGTACAATGTGTTCAGCACCCAGGTAAGCGCCCGACCCGAGCCGCCCGCCGAAACACCGCCGTTCCTGCCGACCGGGCAGATTGAGGCATTGCCGCGCTCGGCTAATCTGGTAACGATTGCCGCGCTGCTGGTCCTGGCCCTGCAGGTAGTCCTGCTGGTGATGATGCTGACTACCCGACCGGCGAGAAGCGTGATGTCGGCGGACACCGGTGCGGGCGCAGTAGTGGCGCGGCTGGAGGCGGTGCAGGGAGAGCTGACGGCCAGTACCGCTACGCTGGAACAGTTAGCCGCGAAGCTGGGCGAGCGAGGCGAAGCGGTGGTGGCTGAGCCTGGCTGGTACGAGGTCAAGGGCGGCGACAGCCTGTGGCTAATCGCCGAGCGCCACTACGGTAAGGGCGAGCTGTACACCCTGATTGCTGCCGAGAACAATATTCCGCTGCCCGCGGGGAACATCGTGCCGGGCCAGAGGCTGCGCCTGCCCAGGCTGGCGGAGGGGTCTGATGCCGCCACCGAGTGAGCAGCCCGAGCCGCTGGATATCGAGATTCAGCAGGCGGCTCGCACCGAGCTGCCCGAGGGGCTGGATCCGGCCGAGGATGACAGCCTGCACCTAGTGCAACTGGGTTGCCCCGGCCAGGATCCGCGGGTCTTTATGGCATACGTCTGCCTCAAGCAGATGCTGGCACACACCCAGCGCAATCTGGACGATGAGATCGCCGGGATCCTGGTGGGCCGCATTTTCCGCAGCAGTCGAGGGCTGGTCACGGTCCTGGCGGAGGCGGTTGCGGCCGCGTATACTGAATCGGGTATGGGCCATGTGACGTTTTCGCACGAGACCTGGGAGGAAATGTACCAGTATCTGGAATCACTGGCCTGTGACGCCGAGATCGTCGGCTGGTATCACACCCATCCGGGATTTGGGGTCTTTTTCTCGGGCCAGGACCGGTTCATTCAGCAGAATTTCTTCCGCGCGTTGGGACAAGTAGGTATTGTGGTTGACCCGATCGCAAAGAGCGTTCTGCTGTTCGAATGTCAGGATGGCGAGGTGGCGGAGTTGGGCGGTCTCTGGGTGACGGCTGAGCCCGAGACGCATCGAGCGGCCCAGCGATTGCTGGCCGGGTTGTGCTACGGCGAGCGCAAGTCGGCGCCGCAGAGCTGGCTGGCAAGCTGGGGGAGAAAACTGCGCGGAATACTATCCGGAAAGCAGCCCACGGAAGAGTCGCTTCCCGGCCACAAGGAAGCCTAGCGAAGTATGAACGCCAGATTGAGACGGCTTTACGCTGACTATCAACAGGTTCGCAACGATTTCACCGGCCACCCCTACGTTGATGTCCAGCCAGTTCGAGGCAACCCGCCGGAGGCATATCGCGTTGCCTACCATGTGAAAGGCCTGGAGCTAGATGAGCGCAGCAACCGACCCCGGATCAGAACCGAGCACGTGGCGTTAATCTATCTACACCGCGACTACCCTCGGGAGAAACCCAAGTCTGTGCTGGAGACGCCGATATTCCACCCCAACTTCGGTTCGTACATCTGCATTGACGATTACTGGGCGGCGGGCGAGACGCTGGCCGACGTCATCATCCAGATCGGCCAGATGATTCAGTATCAGAGCTACAATCCCAAAAGTCCGCTCAACGCGGTAGCGGCGCGCTGGGCCACGCAAAACGATGATCTGTTTCCCATCGGGAACGCCGATCTGTACCAGCCGGACCTGGACATTGATCTGGTGGGAGGAGCAACCGGCGGGGAGCGGGAAGAAGACATCCGGATCGAGTTGTTATAGTCTCCCGGGGCGGCTGCGCTGGGGTCCGGGCCGCATCCTGCGCTAATCTGGAGGGGAACGGCTTCGGCTCATGCGCTGTCCCTTTTGTCATGACAATATCATAGTCCAGGGTCGGTTCTGCCCGAAGTGCGGCGAGCAGGTCTTTGGCCGACCAGTCCTGAGCCGGCCGCCCGCAGCGGCCGAGCCGGTCCCGGACTTCAGCCCGCCATATCCGCCTTCCGCTGGGGCCCAGGAAGATGTCCTGGAGATAGAACTGGAAGGACCGGAGGAGCCCTCCGGGGCGCGAGCGGAGTCGGTGGGCAAGCTGTGCCCGTACTGTCGCTTCCCGATCAAGTCAGGAGACGAAGTAGTCACCTGCCCGGATTGCCAGACGGTGCATCATGGGGACTGTTGGCGTGCCAATGAGGGCTGCACCACCTACGGCTGTGCCAGTTCGCCCCAGGCGGCCGCGGTGCGGCGTACGAACAGGACTTATGCGGAAGGGACTCCGTCGGCCGGGGCATCCCGGTCGGCGCTACGACCGGGGGCGGGGCCGATCGGTGCCCAGCAACTCATCGAGGCGGAGTTCGACGGCCAGTGCACCAATGCCCTGCTCTTTACCATCCTGCAGCTCTTTTTCTGCGCCGGGATTCTCTCCATCATTGCCTTCGCGTGGGGTATGTCGCTGCTCTCGCAGATGAAGCGACTCGGACTCGGCGCCGCTCCGGTGCGGACCAAGGCGATTATAACTGTGATTATCAGCGGCGGGGTGATGCTGCTGTGGCTGTTGTACTTCTTCCTGGCGCTGAGCAGAAGCGGCGGTTGACTTGTGGCCCGGCGAATCATGCAGAAGCTAAGCCCGAACCTGTATTGACCCGGTTTGCGGGTCTTCTTACCGGCAATGAGCAGCGAAGAGCCTGAAATTGAAATCAGCCCGGCCCAGTTGCCCGAGCGCCCGGTCCGGCCCCGGCCGGCGGCCCCGGTGGCGGTCGTCGGTGAGTTGGGCTCGGTGCGCGAAGACCGCCAGATGTTCCTGCACGTAAGGGCCGTCGAGGTCATAGTTGATTCGCTGCCCGGACAGCAGCGCCTGGAGGTGGGCGGGCTGCTGGTCGGCGCGGAGTGTCAGGACGAAGCGGGCGGGTACCTGCTGATAACCGGGACTTAAACTATGCAATTTATTTTGAAGAAGGATCCGCTAAGTTTACCACAGCAGTTGAATACAATTCGAACAATACCAGGATTCTAACGGTTAATGAAATTAAAGAGAAATTGTTAAGCTTAAATGTGATTCAGGAAGAGTTGGCTAGCTGGAAGGGTCGGTAGAGTCATGAAGATACTGGTAACCGGGGCAAATGGTTTTATTGGGAGAAACCTGATTGAAGAGTTGGCGAAAAATGAAGAAGTAGAAATATTGCGGTATTATAAAGGTACCGATCGACAAATGCTACAATATTTTACCAGAGTATGCGATTTTATATTTCATTTGGCAGCTGTTCACCGGCCTAAAGATAAATCAGAGTTCGAGAAAGTAAATTATTATTTATTTGCTGATTTGCTGGCAATGTTGAGATCAAACAATAACTCTTGTCCGGTTTTACTGGTTTCTTCTGTACTGACTAATCAGCACTCTGGCTATGGTGAAAGTAAGCTTGCCGCCGAGAAAGCACTAAGGGAACATGCCGCACAGATAAATTCGAATGCAATAATTTATCGGCTGACAAATACCTTTGGCCGGTATGCAAAACCAAATAATCATTCTGTAGTGGCTACTTTTTGCTACAATATTGCTCATGGGCTGCCAATAGTGATCAATGACCCAAAACATATTATGAGGTTATACTATATAAATGACGTAATCGCTTCATTCATTGCTCATATTGATCATTATGTTGAACCTGGTCCAGATGGTTTCTATCGGTTACCTAAAGAGTTGGAATATGAAATAACTTTGCAAGAGTTGGCCGATAAAATATATTCAATTAAGGCTGGCGTTGATGAGGGTTTAGCTTCCGCAATTGCTGATGAATTGAGTAGGAAGCTGCATGATACTTACTTGAGTTATATTGCTTGAAGATGATTTTCAGTAACGACTGGAGGGAAAGGCGATTATCGTCGAGCAAAAAATTCTTTATGTTAGCAAC
>CAYNMY010000122.1:0-6541 GCA_964398275.1 uncultured Armatimonadia bacterium
AGTGGCCAGCTTGTCCAGGAAGTGCTGCATCCGGGCAAGTGCCTCTTTAAGCTGCTCAAGGCTGGTCGCGTAGGTGCAACGCAGATAGCCCCGACCACTTTCGCCAAAGGCATCCCCGGGAACCGCTGCTACTCCCTCCTCGAATAGTAGTGCCTTCGCAAACTCTTTCGAAGTCAGACCGGTATGTTCTATGGAGGGAAACGCATAAAAGGCCCCTTGAGGTTCCACACAGCGCAAACCAATTTCGTTCAATCCCCTGACGAACACCCGGCGGCGTTGGTCGTACTCGGCCACCATCCGCTTCATTTCCTCTTCACAGTTGCGCAGCGCCTCGATAGCCCCTACCTGGCCGATTATTGACGCGCACAGCGCCGTGTAGCTGTGCATGCGCATCATCGCTTCGATAATCGCCTCCGGGCCGCAGGCATAGCCGATGCGCCATCCGGTCATGGCGTAGGCCTTCGAAAAGCCGTTGAGCAGTACCGTCCGCTCCCGCATTTCGGGCAGAGACGCGAAACAGGTATGCACCCCGTCGTAGGTCAGATGCGCGTAGACTTCGTCAGAGATGACCAGCAGGTCGTGTTCGACGGCGATCGCGGCAATCTCGGCCAGCTCCTCCGGCGTCATAATCGCGCCGGTCGGATTGTTGGGATAGCTGATGAGAATTGCCCGACTACGGTCGGTTATCGCGGCACGCACGGCCTCGGGCTGAAGCTTGAACTGGTCCTGCTCACGGGTGGCCACGGTGACCGGCTCGCCCCCAGCAAGAATGACACAGGGCTGGTACGAAACGTAACAGGGCTCAGGGACGATGACCTGGTCGCCGGGGTTCAGCACCGCACGCATTACCAGGTCCATCGCCTCACTGACCCCAACCGTTACCAGAATCTGCGCGGCCGGATTGTACTCAACCCCATAGCGGGACCAGATATCCTGCGCAATAGCTTCCCGCAACTCCAGCAGCCCGTAGTTACTGGTATAGGAGGTCAACCCCCTCCGAAATGCCTCGACGGCGGCGTCGCATATCTTCCAGGGCGTGGGGAAATCCGGCTCGCCTACCCCCAGGCTGATAACGTCGTCCCGGCCGACTACCAACTCGAAAAACTCGCGGATTCCCGACGGGGGTACGGCACACAAATGCTGAGCCACGAACCGCTGGTCGGACTTCACGGCGTCACCGCCAGACGGTGGTTACCAGGCTCCTCGACGACGATTTCTCCCTCCGTCTTGTAGGTCTTGAGCACGAAGGAGGTCGCGGTGTTGACCACCCCGGGGCTGGGGGCCAGCTTTTCCGCGACAAAGCGGGCCACCTCGCGGAAGTCCTCGCCCTGGACAACGACCATCAAATCAGAGGTGCCCGACATCAGGTAGAGTGAGTGAACCTCGTCAAAGCGGCTGATGTAACCGGCAAGCTGATCAAAGCCCGTACCGTGCTCGGGACTGGCCTGCACGGCAATGAAGGCATACACCCGCTCGGTACCGCTCTTCTCCCAGTTGACGAGAGCGCTGTACCGCAGCAGGATGCCCTGCTCCTGGGCCTCCTCAAGATGCCGCTGCACGTCCGCCACCGACATGCCCAGCCGCGTAGCCAGCTCCTCGGCCGGAACCGGCCCTTCGCGTGCGATGATCTCCAGAATCTGGCGCATCAGTAGTCTCCCTGCCATCTTGTCGGTGCACAAGGCTGCCAGCTAGTGGCGACGCTTGCTGCCATCACGACGCTTGTTGCGGCGATCGCGTCGCTTCTCGCGCTTCTCTTCCTGGGCATCCTGCTTGGCGCGCTCGATCGCCTGCTCGGCACTGATTCCCACCGCCCCGGCTCCCTTTTCCTCGGCTTTCGCCAGAGCACCAGCGCCAGCCGGCGCCCCCGTGGCGTACGCGGGGCGTCGCTCGCGCCGTTCCACATGTATGCCCCCCCGCTCCCAGAGCACCAGTACCGGGCTGGCAATGAATATCGAAGAGTACGCGCCGCTGGCAATGCCCACGATGAGCGCCAGCGAGAACGCATGGATCGCCGGGCCACCGAAGAAGAACAGCGCGATCAGCGCAAATAGGGTCGTCATGGTCGTATTTATCGAACGGGTCATCGTCTGGAGCAGACTGGTGTTTGTGATCTCAGCAAAATCCTTGCCCCGATACAGCCGCATATTCTCGCGAATACGATCGAAGATGACCACCGAGTCGTTGATCGAGTAACCAATAACAGTGAGGATGGCCGCTATGAACTCGCTGTTGAGCTCCGCCCGCATCAGCGCCATCACCCCTACGACGATAAGCACGTCGTGGATCAGG
Organism: uncultured Armatimonadia bacterium; assembly: GCA_964398275.1. Taxonomy (GTDB): domain Bacteria; phylum Armatimonadota; class Zipacnadia; order Zipacnadales; family Zipacnadaceae; genus JALGTD01. The sequence continues at coordinate 2,290 of CAYNMY010000122.1, forward strand.
GCCACGATCCCGGCCACCCCGAAGCGGAACTCATAGCGGATGCCAATGTACAGCAGAATGAGCACCGACCCCAGGATCAGAGCCAGCAGTGCGGTGTTGCGCAGGTGTTTGCCCACCACCGGCCCCACCATGTCGCGCCCCAATGAGGTGAGCTTCCCCGCCCGCTCCCCAAACTGCTCCTGGAGAGCTGCGCTGACCTGCTCGTCCTGCTCAGCCGCCTGCTTCTCATCGAGCGTACCGGTGCGAATGAAAAGCTGATCGCCACCCGACACCTGGACCTGAGAGTTGCCCAGACCCTGCTCTTCCAGCACCGACCGGCTCTGAGCGATTATCTGACGCTCGGAACTGCCCTCGCCAAGCAACGGCCGCTCGAACTGGTACTTGAGCAGGCTGCCGCCGGTGAAGTCAATGCCTTGATTCAGCCCCCGCACCGCCCAACTCGCCATCCCAGCCACTATGACGATCAGCGAGATGCCAAACCATAACTTCGTACGCCCAATAATGTCCCAGTTGCTCCGGCGGAAAAAGTCCAACTCTTACGAACCTCCCAGATTACTGGCGAATTGCCCGATTTATTTCTCTTGGCGCGGCGCGACACCGTAGAGGGCCAGATTCTGGCTCAACGAGGTGCGCCCGACTATGGTAATCAGCCAGCGGGTTACGGTCACCGTGGTGAACAGCGAGACACAAATGCCCAGAAACAGAACCACCGCGAAGCTCTTGATCAGACTGGTGCCCAGGAAATACAACACTGCCGCCACAATCAGAGTGGTGACATTGGCGTCCAGAATGGCCGTCCAGGCCCGGTCAAAACCGGCCTCCACCGCCGACCGCATTGTCCGACCGCCCCATAATTCCTCCTTGAGCCGTTCGAAAACGATAACATTTGCGTCCACCGCAAAGCCAATCGAGAGAATCAGTCCGGCCACGCCCGGCAGCGTCAGCGTAGCACCGACCACGACCAGTACCGCCAGGAGCAGCAGCACGTACAGGATCAGCGCAACACCCGCCAGCACCCCCGGCAGCCGGTAGAAGCCGATCATAAACAGGATGACACAGCCGAAGGCTATCCCGCCCGCGATCAGGCTGCGATGGATGGTATCCTGGCCCAGCGTGGCGCTGACGGTGCGGTTCTCGGCGATCTCCAGCGGCACCGGCAGGGCACCGGCGTTGAGCAGCAGCGCCAGGTCGCCGGCTTCCTGCGCTTTGAAGTTGCCTGTGATCTCGCCCCTGCCCCCGCTGATCGCCGACTGTATCACCGGCCCCATCTGGCACTCCTGATCGAGCACGATGGCCATTATCTTCTTCACATTGCGCCGCGTGAAGTCATAAAACGGGGTTTTCTTCTCGTCGCGCATCTCAAACGAGACCACAAAGTCCATCGCCTGCCCGGGCACCACCCGGGCATTGCTCTTCAGATCAGCGCCGCTGAAGGCGAGCTCCGCGTCGTTGTAGACCCGCTCCCATGCGACGATTTCACCGGAGGTCTGGTCTGTCCACTGGCTGTAATCATCCCGCGCGGCGGCGCCCTCGGGCAGGCTGTAGCGCGGCGGAATCAACCGAAACTCGAGCTGGGCAGTGCTCCTGAGAATCTTCGTTACCCGGTCGGGGTCTCTGACGCCGGGCAGCTCAACGATAATCTGGTCGGAGCCCTGCTGCTGGATAACCGGCTCGCGGATATCGCTCATCTGATAAAGCCGACGATCAACAATGTTCTTGACCTTGGCTGCGGTCTGGGACCCCACAAAGACCGTTTCCATCTCCCGGACCTCAATCACTACACCCGGGTAGTTAGCATTCAGGAAGTCCTCTACTATCTTCTGGTGCTTCTCCGCCGTCGTCTCATCATTAGCCCGCGTCCGCACCACCAACAGATAGGGCGACGGCACCTGCACGTCAATCAGCTCATTGCCGTGCTCATCCTGGGCAGGAACCCCAGCGCGCGCCAGCGTCGCCTTCACCCTGTCCACCAGGCTGGTCCTGGTCTCCGGCGGCTCATACCCTGAAGTCGTCTCCCCTGCATCCTCCTCGGCCTCGGCCGACTTGTCGGGCTTTACCAACGGCTTGTCCTCGGGCGAAGCAAAGTACATCGTGGCCTGAGGCAAACAGCGCAGAACCACGTGCGCACCGCCCTGCAGATCCAAGCCCAGCTTGATCTGCGGCCGCGGCGGATAAACCGCCATGAAATCCAACAGTTGCCACAGAGGGCGCTCAGTGCGAGCATCCGGGGGGGCCTGTGGCCCGCTTATGCCCTCGAAGTTCTCCTGGAGCGTCCTGGTCACTAGCTGCTCGTGGCTCCGCGCCTGCTCATCCGTTGGCGCAGCCGTGTAAACCTCCACCACCGCGCTGTCCACCATCCTGACGTCCTCCATCATGGTGATCCCAGCCGCTTCCACCAGTTCCTGGACCTTCGCCGCCCGGGCTGCTTCCTGTTCAGTGGCTACCGGCTGGGCAAATTCATAGCGGAACTTGCTCTGCACCGCGAAGCCACCAGTATCCGGCCGCCGCACCGGCGCAAACCCAACCAGAAAACTGCCGATGAATAGGGCAATGATGGTCATTATCCAGAATCTATACCGAGCTGGCATCCTGTAGAACTCCTCCGTATCAAGGCAACCGCCCTAAGCTGCATCCTGGTAGCCTGGCAAGTAATGACGTACGCGAGGCCGGGACAATCTGCCCCGGCCCCGGCGCACACAAAGAGCCAGGCTTGCATCGTCAAGTCCAAGACTACTGAATAACACAAAACCCCACCGGTTAGCTGACCAGCATTATAAGCCCGTCTCGCCAAACTGTCAAGATTCCCCGGCAGGAGAGACCGGCCCGCCCGGTATGCGGGACGCGCGACATGATGTCGCTGCAAATAGCTCCGCTTAGTGCCAGCAAATACGCGCACGACGAATAGGCTTTACTTCGCGGAGCATATTATCTATAATGTATACGTAAGAGCACCTCGGGTATGACTAAGCGACCCGGACGACAACGCGGGGTGGGGGGCCACCCCTCAGGTGAAGTATCTTGGACGAACATATCTTGCTGGTAGACGACAACCAGGATTTCCTGGCAGCGGGGCGTGACTTCCTCAACTACCAGGGCTACCGCGTCACCACCGCAGCCAACGGCCTGGAAGCGCTGACCGCTGTAGCCGCCGAGCCGCCCGACATTATCGTGATGGACGTGATGATGCCTCACCTGAACGGCTGGGATACGCTTAAAGCGCTGCAGAGCCGGGATGAGACGCGCGAAATCCCCGTGCTGATGCTTACAGCCCTGCGCGGCCGTGACACAGTTAAAGAAAGCTTCGACCGCGGCAGCACCTGGTTCTACAACAAGCCGATCACCGACCACCACGACCTACTCCTGGTCATCCGCCAGATCCTCGACGAAACCAAAGCTCGCCAGCCCGCGGAAGAATAGGCAGAGCTAGCCGAACTTGTACGCTACGCCGAAGCCGCCGCGCGGGTATTCCCACTCGAAATTGTCATACGGGCAGACTATCCGGCAGGTACCACACTCCAGGCAGTTCTCGTAGGCGATCTCCAGGTGCTGCTCATCCTCCAACCAGCGATAGACCTCGGCGGGGCATTTGCTGATGCAGGGCTTGTTCTTACAGCGCACGCACGCCTCCGGGTCAATGACCTCTATGTGCGACTTCTCCTCGTCCACCTCGTACTTGACCAGGTAGAGCCGGTCGGCCAGTCCCTTGTTGGCATTCGGCTTCATGATCATATAAATGACAATCCTCCCTCGACAGCATCCCAGGCCATCCCCCAGGGCTTGCGCCGCCGCAGCGCTTCCTTGATTATCGCCCACTGCTTCTGCCGCTTGGTCTTATCGTCCACGGTCAGCATCTCCTCGAAGGCATACGCCGCCAGTGCCGGGTAGACCTTCAGGACCGGATGGCGCTCCATAAAGCCGGTCGCGCCCCGGTACTTGCGCATGTCGGCAATCGTCGGCACGTCTTCCTCCAGCCGCTGGCGGTAGTGGCCGAGGGTCCGCACCGAGAAATCACCTTTCTTGTGCGCCTCAATCGCCGTCTCGGCGGCCGCCTTACCCGACAGGATGGCGTGATTGCTGCCCTCGCGATGCATGCCATTGACGAACTGCGCCGCGTCGCCGACAATCATCACCCCGTGCCCGAACAGCGCCGGCATCTCATTGTAGCCGCCTTCGGGGATGAGGTGCGCCATATACTCAGCCGGCTCAGCGCCCCGAACCAGCGGGGCTATTGCCGGGTGCTGCTTGAGCTCCT
>CAYNMY010000123.1:0-6461 GCA_964398275.1 uncultured Armatimonadia bacterium
TGGGGCAATTTTGTTCCTCAGATTGCTCATCAAGCCATTCTTCGCTTCACTAAGAAGGGGGAGACGGTGCTAGACGGGTTTTTGGGCCTGGGCACTGCGCTGATTGAATGTAAGCGTCTGGGTAGGCACGGCGTCGGCGTAGAACTAGTGCCAGATGTGGCTGAACGCGCCGAGGAGTTTATCCAGCAAGCGGACAATCCATACCAAGTACGAACCGATGTGGTCACGGGGGACAGCCGGGAATGCTCCATAGCAGAACGCCTGGAGCAGTGGTTGCCTAATGGGGCTGCTCAACTGTTGATACTGCATCCACCATACCACGACATAATCAAGTTCAGTGACCTGCCCGCAGACCTGTCCAACTTGCCGTCGGAAGGGGATTTTCTGAGAGAGTTTGGAAGGGTAGTGGATAATTTAGGACCTCTATTGAAGGAGGAACGCCATCTAGTGCTCGTGATCGGTGACTATTACTCTGGCGGCGAGTGGCATCCACTGGGCTTTCATGCGATGGAAGAGGTGTTGAAGAGAGACTTCCGGCTGAAAAGCATTTGCGTGAAGGACATCCAGTCGAATAGGGGCAAACGCAATCAGGAGAAATTGTGGCGTTACAGGTCACTTAAGCACGGGTTTTACATATTCAAGCATGAATATATAATGTTCTTTCAGAAGAGGAGCTCGTGACATGAGGACGCACGTGTGCATAGTGAACGACGAAACCTTCCCAAGTCATCTCCAATACCTGTTCGTGGGCACAGGCAACCGCGAGTACAACAATTCGATCACGCTCTTGACGGACATAACACGCGTCCGAGTTGGCGATTTGGTGATATTCTACATTGAGGCTTGGCAGCAGGTTAGCGGTGCCTTCTATGGGGTATTTAGGATTGCTGAGCAGCAGCCGTTGGTCTTTCACACCCCTGGGGCAGAAGGCGAGGAACCCAATCTGGGCAAGAAGCTCATATATCGCACTCTGGTGGAACCGCACGAGGTATACTCACAGGGCGTGCCGGAATTTGAAGCACTGGATAAGTTGCCAACTTACGCAACGGATATTCAGTGGAGTCTCATCTACCGTAAGCTGAAAGCCAGGCGAGGATGTACGCCACTGTTGCCCTGGGAAGCTCAAAGGCTGATTGACTTAATCAGAGATAATAACGGCGGCGAGCCCCTGGCAACGGCCAATACTGGAGCTGGCTTCGGCTGGGACCAGGAGAACAGAAGCATAAAGCTGACTGAATCAAGACAGAGCTATCCAGGCGAAAGGAGTATAGACCTCAACACTATCGGGGAGATTTATCACCGACAACGTCAAAGAGGAGGGTGTGAGTCAGCGCTGCAACTATACTTCACAGTGAACATTGACTTTGAGCCAGAGTTAAGTGGCATAGTTGGGCCTAATCCAACTTGGTTTGGGAATGAGGTAGCGTGCGGGGTTGGGATGCAAAAGATGGACATCTTGACAATGTGTGAGCCGGCGGAGGGGGAGAGGACATACCGAATCGTTGAATTGAAGGGCAAGCCTGTACAACCGGATATCACACACCAGCTTTCGTACTATGTGAACTGGGCTTCGCAGAATTGCGGAAAACATCTGGAGAGAGCGTTCAACTGGAATGTGCAGCCGGTGGTCGTTGGTTCTCCTGCCGCCAGTAGCGAAAGTCGGGAAACAGTCTTCTCCGCATTCCGCGACTTCAACGACCAAGAAATGGCTTTGCCAATCCAGTATTTTGAATTCACAGTAGAGGGAACAGAAGCCATACGCTTCGAGCAGATGCACTACTGAAACGGCTCACCACAACATACATTACAGCACTATCCCAGACCTCGAATTGACCAAAGCCAGGCGTGAACAACCCCAAATGCCTCATCTGATAGACTTGGAGAGCGACGAGGTTAGTGGTAAGGCGGTATTGCCCGACATGCCGGGAAGCTACAGGCGTCAGACTGGCCCTCCTACCGGCTTTGAGAATCGCGACAGGAATGTCGCTCCTACCGTAGGAGGGAGGCCCGCCGCTTGGCCGTCACATTATAGTGCTTAGCCGCTGCTACTTCCCACTACTCAGCTATCCTCCCCCAGCCCTTCCGGCTCGCCCATGCGCCGGAACTTCTCGTAGCGGTGGGTGATTAGCTCTTCCGGCGACATTCCCCCCAGCTCGTCGAGCGCCTCGAGCAAGACGATCGCCAGCAGGCGAGCGGCCTCTGTATGATCGGTGTGCGCGCCGTCGGGTGGCTCGGGGATGATCTGGTCAATCACACCCAGCCGCAGCGCGTCTTCGGCAGTCAGCTTGAGCGCTTCGGCGGCCTCCTGGTTCAGCGACGCATCGCGCCACAGGATCGCCGCGCACGATTCCGGGGCGATGACCGAATAGTAGGCATTCTCCAACATCATCACCTGGTTGCCCACACCGATGCCGATCGCCCCGCCGCTGCCCCCTTCGCCGATTATCACGCAGATGACCGGCACCGCCAGCGCGAACATATCACGCTGGTTGGTGGCGATAGCCTCACTTATCCCGCGGCTCTCGGAGTCCTCCAGGCAATCGGCGCCGGGCGTGTCAATCAGCGTGATGATCGGATGCCCGGCCCGGGCGGCCAGTTGCATTACCCGCATCGCCTTGCGGTAGCCTTCGGGACGGGCCATGGCGAAGTTCCGCTGGCGGCGCTGGCTGACCGTGCGGCCCTTCTGGTGGCCGATGATGGCCACGGGGCGTGATTGTAGGAAACCCAGGCCCGCCACAATCGCCCCGTCGTCGCCGTAGCGCCGATCTCCGTGCAGTTCCACGAAGTCTTCGATTATTTGCTCGATGTAGTCGAGCGTATAGGGGCGCTCGGGGTGCCGCGCGATCTGAACCTTCTCCCACGCCCTGGTTGTCGTCATCGTTTCGCCCTCTGGTATCATTATTGCCCCACCCCTGGTTCCTCAAGGTCTCCGACCAACGCGGGCCTGCCATCGGCGCCCCTCGCCTGCGACACCGGAGGAGCGCCGGCAAACCAGGCCAGCAGGTTGTGCAGAGTCCTGCGCATATCCTGGCGATTGACCACCCAGTCAATCATCCCGTGTTTGTGCTGGAACTCGGCGGTCTGCACGTCCGGGCGGATCTCCAGGCCGGTGACTTCCACCACCCGGGGACCGGCAAAGCCTATCGCCGCCTCCGGCTCGGCGATGATGATATCGCCCAGGAAGGTATAGCTGGCGGCGACTCCGCCATACGTGGGATGAGTGATGACCGAAATGTAGGGGACGCCGGCTTCCCGGAGCCTGCCGGCGGCAGCGGAGGTCTTGGGCATCTGCATCAGCGCGACGAGGCTTTCCTGCATCCGGGCTCCCCCGCTGGCGCAGAATATCACTACTGGCAGCCGCTGCTGGGTGCAGCGCTCCATCAGCCGCGTAACCCGCTCGCCGACTGCCCAGCCCATACTCCCGCCGATGAAGTCCAGGTCCATAATGCCCAGGCCGACGGGAATCTGCTCCAGAGCGGCGCGGCCGGTCAGCACTGCTTCATTCATCTGCGTCCTGGCCCGGGCCCGCTGGACCTTGGGCAGGTAGTCGGGGAAGTCCAGGGGATCAACCAGGGGCAGATCGGCGTCCCACTGCTCGAAGCTGCCCGGGTCGGCAGTAATCTCCAGCCGCTGCCAGACGGTCAGCCGCAGGTGATGCCCACAACGGGGGCAGACCCACTGCTCCTCGGCCAGTTGCTTGGCGTAGAGCAATTGGTGGCAGGAAGAGCACTCTTCCCACAAATCCGGCGGAATGTGGTTGTTTGCTGTTGCCATTGTCCCGCTTCCTTGTGCTGGCCAGGCGCGAGTGACCACGTTATGGATGAGTGCATATTCCGGCACCTTGCTGTAGGTTTCCCTGTCTCCCGGCGATTTCCTCCCCGGCTCTGCTTTGTTGCGCGCGACAGCGCCCTTGTGCTAACATAACTGGCAGCAACTATCCGCACAGATGCTGGAGTGAGGGCTGGCACCGATGAACCTGGACGAGCTACGCCGCAAGATTGACCAGTTAGACGAAGAGCTGGTCAGCCTGCTCGGGCAACGAACCGAGCTGGCGGCACAAATTGGCCGCAGCAAGCAGGACGAGGACGCCGCGGTCTACGATGCTGCCCGGGAGGCTCAGATATTGCGCCGGCTGGCTGAATTTGACGCCGGTCCGCTCTCTGCGGAGGCACTGGGCCACATCTACCGGGAGATCCTGGCCGCCTGCCGCAACATCCAACAGCCGGCGAAGGTCGCCTACCTGGGCCCCGAGTTTACCTTCACTCACCTGGCCGCCCGTGAGCAGTTCGGCAGTGGCGCGGTGCTCCTTCCTGCTACCAGTATAAACGACGTCTTCCGCGCTGTCCAGAAGGAGCAGGCCGACTTCGGCGTAGTGCCGATCGAGAACTCCACTGGCGGCGTTGTTCCCGAAACCCTGGACTGCTTCCTGGACAGCCATCTGCTGATCAGCAGTGAGCTGTACGTGCCCGTGCACTTGTTTGTCGTGGGAAACTGTCGGCTGGAGGAAGTCGCCACGCTCTACAGCCATCCGCAGCCGCTGGCTCAGAGCCGCGAGTGGCTGCGTCAGAATCTGCCCGGCGTCCAGGTGGAGAATGTCGCCAGCACCGCGGCGGCTGCCCAGCGGGCTGCGGAGGACCCCACAGGCGCGGCCATTGCCACCGAGCTGGCGGCGGAGGGATACGGCCTGGAGATTCTCGCGGACAACATCGAGGACGAGCCGGCGAACCGCACCCGCTTCTTCGTCATCGCAACCCGCGATGCTCAGGTCACAGGCGAAGATAAGACCTCGATCGTCTTCACCACCGCCCACCGGGCTGGAGCCCTGGCCACTGCACTGGAGCCGCTGGCCGCCCACGGCATCAACATGACCTTCATACAATCACGCCCCGCTCGTGGCCGGCTGTGGGAGTACGTCTTTTTCGTGGACTTCGCGGGCCACCACAGCGACTCTAACGTACAGCAGGCCCTGGACGAACTGGGCGGGCAGTGCCCGCTGCTCCAGGTCCTGGGCTCCTACCCGGCAGCGGAGTAGCGCCGTTGTCCGTCGTCTGCCGTTATCTGCCGTTGTCTGCTGTACTACGCTCGCTGGCCGACCTCCTGGAGGATGTGACCTATCTTCTCGAAGGCTGCTTTGCCCTCTTTGCTGCTCAGGAACTGGCCGATTTCCTGGAGCCGTTCGCGCATATTGGGCTGATTACTGATGAACTCGCTGATCTTGAAGTAGCGCTCGATCTCGGCCGCGTCGGTGCCGACCTGCCCGGATTCCCGGAGGTACGCCTCAATCTCTTCTTGTGTCAGATCGGTCTGCGCATCGGCGGCGGCGGCGGACTTAATGATCGCCCGCATCAGGGCTACCGGCTTCTGGGTGATGAGCAGGGCTACGCGGTCGGCGGTATACTCGATGACGTCGCGCCAGGAGCCCATTAGCATCCGCCAGATGGTGAGGGGGCCGAAGAGGAACTTGAGCGTCGGGTTGACGTTATCCACGTAAGTCATCGCCAACTCCAGGCGCAGGTGGCGTGACTTGATGTGCCCCAGCTCGTGGGCGACGAACGTTTCAAACTCGTCGAGCTCGAGCACTTCGGTCAGCGCCTTAGTGACAATGATCGTCCCGCCCCGGTCGGGCAGGCTGTAGAGATAGGGCGCTTCCTCATCAACTATATACATTTCCGGGACTCGGCGCAGGCAGGCCAGCTTACTCAGCCGCGTGAGCATGGCGTGATATTGGGGGTAGTTGTTGCCCCAGACCCTGGCGTGGTGCCCGAGCTTCTTGAGCTGCTGGCGGCGGGGCTGGGCGGCGAGGTAGTTGACCAGCGGTGCGGAGAGCAGCACCCAGCCGGGAATGTAGGCGAGCTGGTAGGTCCAGGTGTTGAATCGGTCGTGCCACCACACCAGCCCAGCAATCCAGAAAGCCACCAATAGTATTACCCCCACTGATATCCAGTAATGCTGCTTCTCCCCGGGGTACTGGTAGTCGCTCAGCTGAAGCCAGAATTCCTGCTTTTGCTGCTTCTTTCGTCGCTTGCCGACTCGCCGAGGCAGGTTCAATCACCACTCTTACTGCTATGCGAAGCAGTCTCGCTACGAAGCGCTATTGGGTCGAGTAGTTATCTGCAAACGCTCCACCTGCTGTTCGTCGCCTTCCTGCACGATGAACTGAACGGAGCCGCAGGTTATCACGTCACCGGGTTCGGGAATATGGCCGGCCAGGGCACTGACCAGCCCGGCGACGGTTTCGTAGTCATCTTCGGGCAGGTCGGTGCCCAGCGCCTGGTTGATATCCTCAATATGCGCCTTGCCGTCCACCACTGCCTCGGTGGCGCTGAGCAGCTCGATCTCCTGCTCAGGCGAGTCGTGTTCGTCTTCGATCTCGCCGACGAGTTCCTCGAGTATATCTTCAATAGTCACCAGGCCGGCGGTGCTGCCGAACTCGTCAATGACCACGGCGATGTGGGTGGACT
>CAYNMY010000124.1:0-6424 GCA_964398275.1 uncultured Armatimonadia bacterium
ATGAATACCCAGCACGTCATTGCCTGGACTCAGCAGTACCTCATGCCCACGTCCGGCCAGCTGCCGGTGGCGTTTGTGCGGGGGGAGGGCTGCCGGCTGTGGGATGCCGACGGTAAGGAATACCTCGACTTCGTCGGCGGAATCGCTGTCCTGAGTACTGGTCACTGCCACCCCCGCGTGGTGGCGGCCATCTGCCGCCAGGCGGGCACGCTGATGCATACCTCCAACCTCTATCACATCGCTCCCCAGGCCCAGCTTGCCCAGCGGCTGGCGGAACTGTCTTTCGCCGATCGCTGCTTCTTCTGCAACAGCGGCGCGGAGGCCAACGAGGCTGCCATCAAGCTATCCCGCAAGTGGGGGGGGCTGAACCGCGAGGGCGAATGTTTCGAGATCATTACCGCCCAGCAATCCTTCCACGGCCGTACGCTGGCGACAGTGGCGGCCACTGGCCAGGAGAAGTACCAAATACCGTTCCGGCCCCTGCCACCAGGCTTTAGGTTTGCCCCGTTCAACGACATCAGCGCGCTGGAAGCCGCCGTCACGGCGCGCACCTGCGCCATCATGCTTGAACCGATCCAAGCCGAAGGCGGCATGAACGTGCCCGGCGACGACTACCTGCCGGCGGTGCGCCAGCTCTGCGACGAACGCGGCCTCCTGCTGGTACTCGACGAGGTCCAGACCGGTATGGGCCGCACGGGACGGTGGTTCGGCTACGAGCACGCCGGCATCACGCCGGATATTATGACGCTGGCCAAGTCGCTGGGCTCGGGCTTCCCCGTCGGCGCGTGCCTGGCCACCGAAGAGGTAGCCACCGCTTTTGCGCCCGGCGATCATGCCTCGACCTTCGGCGGCAATCACCTGGCCTGCACCGCAGCACTCGCGACCATTGACGTCATCGAGGAAGAAGGACTGGTGCAGAACGCCGCCGACAAGGGGCGCCTACTTGAAGGGCTGCTCACCGAGGAACTCAGCAGTTGCGCGGGTTATGACTACCTGCGCGGTCGGGGCCTGCTGCGGGCGATGCAGTTGACCGAGCAGGCATCCGCCAGGGACATCGAGCGGCGCTGCCTGGAGGCAGGGCTGGTGGTCAACGCCATCGGCGAGGACAAGGTGCGCCTGGCGCCGCCACTGGTGGTCAGCGAAGCCGACTGCCGCCAGGCCGTCGGGATACTTGGCCAGGCGATTCGCGAAACCACTTGCCCCCAGTAGTGGAGAAACCACAAATGAACGAGCCAGGAATCGTCATCTGGTTTACCGGAGTTCCTGCCGCGGGAAAGTCCACGCTTGCCAGTGCAGTAGAGCAAGAGCTACGCAAGCGCGGGCTGGCGGTGGAGAACCTGGACTCCGAACAGGTACGGGCCAACCTCAGCCCTAACCTGGGCTTTACCCCGGAAGCCCGCGACGAGAATACCCGCCGGCTGGCGTGGATGGCGCAACTGCTGTCCGGGCACGGCATCACCGTGCTGATGGCAGCGGTCTCACCCCGGCGAGACCATCGGGACCGCGCCCGCCAGTGGTGCGAGAAGTTCGTGGAGGTCTTCGTGGACTGCCCGGTCGAGGTCTGCCAGCAGCGCGACCCCCAGGGCCTGTACGCCCGCGCCGCGCGCGGTGAGATAGACGATATTGCCGGCCTGCATATACCTTATGAGCCTCCGAACGCGCCCGAGGTCACCTGTCATACCGACCGTGAAGACGTTGCCACCTGCACCGACAAGATTCTCAGTACGCTTCAGGCACTCGGTTACTTCTCGCCATAGGCTTAGCAGGAATCTGCAATTGCCCCTCGAATAGGTTAGATGAGAAGGGGCAACGCGCATGGCCCGGAAGGTGCCTCGCTGGAAAATTGAGCAGATGCGGCGCGAAGACGAAGCAGCGCAGCGCCGGGAACAGGCTGCCGACCAGCCCCAGAAACCGGCACCGGAGCAGCCGGCAGAGCAGTATCCGCCCGCCTACACTCCCCCGGTGCAGCAACTGCCCGAACCACCCCGCCCTCCCGACCAGAAGGCCACTGTGAGTTGTCCCGCCTGCGGAAGTATGAACGTCCCCACCGCCACCAACTGCTGGGCCTGCAACTACGAACTCGCTCCACAGGCAGCGCCGGAGCCGCTGGGTCCAGCTTTTCGACCTGACCAGGTCGCTTTCGCCGCCGGGGCTATCGCAGCCCCCGGCTGGGCGCAACCCACAATATACGCCGGCTTCTGGCTCAGGCTCGTGGCTTCCCTTATTGACAGCATGGTGATGCTGATACCAGTGACGATCATATCATTTGGCGTGGGCTTTTTCGTTTTCTTTCTGGTAGAGGCAGGGGGGACGGCTGATGACGAAGCTGTGGAGATGTTGGCCGGGGTGTTGGCACAATTGGTGAGCTTGGTGAGCGGATGGCTGTACTATGCGCTGATGGAGAGTTCACGATACCAGGCAACGCTGGGCAAGATGGCGTTGGGGATCATCGTCACCGACATCAAGGGCAACCGGCTGAACTTCAGCCGCGCAACGGGACGGTATTTCGGGAAGATTGTCTCCGCATTGATATGCTATGTCGGCTTCTTCATGGCGGGGTTCACCGAGAAGAAACAAGCCCTGCATGATCTGCTGGCCAGCACCCTGGTAGTAATGAAGCCGCCCTACTAATCGCCCCGGCCCGGCAATGTAGCAGGCCCCGAACCTAACGGGACTCGTGGCCGTCAACAGACCTATCTCGCGTCGCTTAGCTAACGGCAGGTGCAGCCATAGACTCTGATTCCCGGCCCAAGCTGGCCATTCTGATCCCCACGGCCTTTGTGGCGGCGGGGTTGGCGGCGGGCACAGCGCAGGTGCTGGTCTTCCGCGAGCTGCTCGTCTCCTGCCAGGGCAACGAGGTCAGTATCGGCATCATGCTGGCGGCGTGGCTGCTGTGGGGCGCGCTGGGAGCCTTGTTGGGAACACGGAGCAAACAGCGGGCGGGCCTGACCGCATCGCTGCGGTCAGTGGCAGTGCTGGCCTTCCTACCCGGTGTTGCGTTGGCAGCCAGTCTGTTTGCAGCACGCGGCTTCAGCTACCTGCTGGCGGTTAAGATACCCGCCCTGGCTGCCGCCCGGGGTCTTACCGAGGGCCTGTTCGTCGAATTGCTCACGCTCGAGCCCGGCCAGATGCTCAGCCTCCCCCAGGTCTTCATCCTGGGCTTCGCTGCCACGATGCTGCCCGCCCTCGTGGACGGCACACAGTTCGCTGCCACGTGCCGGGCCTATGTCCACCTCCGCGCCGCCGACCCCGACACCGTGGGCCGGTGCTATGCGCTCGATGGCATTGGGCACCTGCTGGGCGGAACCGCGCTGGCCTGGCTGGCGCTTCAGGTAGTGCCCCCTTTCGCGATGGCCGCCGCCGTCGGCATCGCCAATATCCTCGTCGGATTCTTACTGTTTGGCTACAGCACGCCAGCCCGCCGACATATCTCGGCCCTATCGCTGGGCAGCGTGCTGACCGTTGCCCTGCTCTTTGCCGGGATTCATGGGGAGCAACTCTCGGAGCGGCTGCGCTGGTTTCACCACGAAGTGCTGGCGAGCACCCGCACCGTCTACGGCGACCTGGCCGTGACCCGGTTCGGCGAAAACGGCGTCTACGTCTACAATAGCGGCCTGCCTACGGCCAGCTCGCCGGCGCCGCCATTCCTCGCGATGGACATTGACTTCGCGCTGCTTCAGCACCCCGCGCCCCGGCGGATATTGATGGTCGGCGGCGGCGCTACCGGCGGACTGGCGGCAGCCCTGCGCCACGAACCGGCGTCAATTGCCTATCGCGCGCGGGACCCGGCCGTCTTCGCGTTCGTGGCGCCGTGGCTGGGGCCGGCTGACCGCGCCGCCCTCGAGGACCCGAGGGTACAGACCATTACCGGCGATGCGCGCCTGTTCGTCAAGCACCAGGGCCGGCGCGGCACCTCTCCGAAATACGATGCGATCTTGCAGCTTATGCCGCCACCGGCCAGTGCCCAGCTTAACCGCTTCTACACCCGGCAGTGGTTCCAACAAGTCTCCCAGCTACTCACCCCAGGGGGTGTCCTGGCGTGGCAGATACCCTCGTCGGAAGTCTACCTGCTCGGGCCGCTGCGCAGCCTGAACGCCACGGTGCTGGCCGGCGCCAGGGAGGTGTTCGACTCGCTGGTCTATTTGCCCGGTGAGGAGATGACGGTGGTGGCCGGACGCGCCGGCGACTATCTGAGCGAGGACGCGGAAGAACTGCTGGCCAGAGCGCGCCAGCGCGGGCTGGAGTCGGATATGCTCTACGCCTGGCTGCCGGATATGCTGCGGCCAATCTTCACCGATTATGTCCGCGAGCAGATTGAGGCCACTGAGCTTGTGCCCGTCAACACCGATCAGCGGCCGCTGGCGTATTTCTACCACCAGGCGTGGTGGCTGGAGCACCGCCATCTCGGCTGGGGCGAGAAGCTCAGCGCCCTGGGCGCGATTCCGGCCGGGAAGTGGTTCGGCGTAGTTGCTGGTCTGCTGCTGCTCTGGGCGCTCGTTTCCTTCACCCGACCGGGCCGGCGTACGGTGATTCCGGTAACGGTCGCGGTCGCGGGCTTGTGCGGGATGGCCGGCGAGATGGTGCTGTTGCTCAGCTTCCAGTCCTACTACGGGTACGTCTTCCAGCAGATCGGCTTCATCGTGGGCAGCTTTATGATCGGCCTGGCGGCGGGAAGCTGGCTGCTGGGGCGGTGGCTGAGGCGAGCCCTGCCCGCAGTAGGACAGGCGTCCCGCCTGTCCCCAAGGCCGACAGGCGAGACGCCTGTCGTACCGATGCCTCCAACCTTGAGCGCCGCAGCAGTGACCCATCGCCTGGCCGGGATTCTAGCGGCCGGTGCGGTGTTTCTGGCGCTCATGCCCTGGCTGCTCAAAGCGCTGTGGACCAGCGCCGATTCGCCGTGGGGCGAGGCGCTTGTCGCCAACGTGGCCTTTCCCGCACTGGCCGCTCTCTTTGGCTTGTGGATCGGCGCACAGTTCCCGGTAGCCAGTCACCTGTGGGCCGCCACCCGGGGTGACCAGGCCCGCTCGGCCTCAATTCTGTATGCCGCCGACCTCATCGGCGCAGCAGGCGGCGCATTAGTCGCGGGGACGCTGCTGGTACCGATCCTGGGGACAGCGGGGACCTGCTGGCTGGTGGCATTGCCGGCGGTGATGGCGAGTCTGCTGATCTGGCGCACATCCGAGGCATAACCCGGGGAATTCATGAACGGCGGGCGGATGTGCTTACGCACATTCGCCCCTACAGACGGCAAAACGGCAGACAACTCCTCGGGCTCTATCAATAGTGGGGGCCAGGGCGAAGCCTGGGACTACGCCCGCCAGATGCCGGGGATCTTATAGCCGCACTTGACACACTTGCCGGTGCGCGCGTCGAGGCCCGTGTTGGTGGCCGTGGGGCCGTTGCGCTTGATGACCTTCATCCCGCAGCACGGGCAGTAGGTAGATTCAGCGGGGTCGCCGGGCATATTCCCCAGGTAGACGTAGCGCAGGCCCAGGTCGTAGGCCTGCCTGCGCATGTTGCGCAACGTATCCGGCGAGGTAGCCTGCACCCGGCGCAGTTGATACTTGGGGAAGAAGCGCGAGATGAACAGCGGGACGTCCCCCCCCAGGTTATCGAGAATCCACTGGCACATACTCCGGAAGGTGCTCATATTGTCGTTGTAACCGGGGATTACCAGGTGCGTCAGCTCCAGCCAGGTCCCGCTGGCGTGCACCTGCTTTATCGCGTTGAGCACCGGCTGGAGGGTTGCGCCGGTCACACTCTGGTAGAATTCATCGGTGAAGCCCTTCAGGTCAATCGCGATGGCGTCCATTGCCTGGCACAGCTCCGCCAGCGGCTCGGTGCAGACGTAGCCGCCGGTGTGACAGAGCATTTTGATGCCCTGCGGCTGGGCCAGCGCCGCAGTATCCAGGACGTATTCGATACACTGGATGGGATCGTTGAGGGTAAAGATAATGCTGGGGACGCCGCTGGCCTGGACCTGGTTGACCATGCTCTGGGGGGAGAGGTCCTTGTTGTCAGTTTTCTCGGGAAACTGCTGGGTGAACTCCCAGTTCTGGCAGAACTTGCAGTGCTGGTTGCAGCCGGCCGTCCCGACGGCCAGGGTCTGGGTGCTCGGCAGGAAATGGAAGAAGGGCGCCTTCTCGATGGGATCGCCGTGGATCGCCGTCGGCTTGCCGTAGACCAGCGAGATCATCTGCCCGCCGTAGTTCATCCGCGCCTTGCACTCACCGTGCTGATTGGGCGCCAGCACGCAGTAGTGCGGGCAGAGCCGGCACACCAGGCTGTTTCGCGAAGTCTTCTCCCAGAAGCGAGCGGGGTGGCGCGAGACGTTGCCGATGGCCGCCTCAGCCGGAGCAGCAGAGCCTAGCAGGGGGGGGGGGGGGGGGGGGGGGGGGGGGGGGGGGGGGGGGGGGGGGGGGGG
>CAYNMY010000125.1:0-6394 GCA_964398275.1 uncultured Armatimonadia bacterium
ACTGCAACGGCGGGACTGATGACCTGACCACCGCGCGGCAGCGTGCGTTTGACGATCTGCGCGCACTGGGCCGTGGTCTGCTCAACGGGCGCGTGAAGGCGGTCACCGTAGGTTGACTCGGTCACCACAATATCGCCGGGCTCGGGTGGTTGGGGGTCCCGGACGATGGGGCGGGCGGAACTGCCCAGGTCGCCCGAGAAGACCAGCTTGCGCTCCTGGCCTGCTTCGGTGATCCAGACCTCTATCGAGGCCGCACCCAGGATGTGACCGGCGTCGCGGAAACGTACGGTCAACCCTGGGGCCAGCTCTTCGGTGTGGTTGTAGGGCACCGATCGAAAGCTGCGCAGGCAGTTGCGGGCGTCGGCCACCGTGTATAGGGGCAGCGGCGGGGGGCCGCGCCGGGCGTGCTTGCGCCACTTCTTCAGGTCAAAGGCGGCGTCTTCCTCCTGGATATGGGCGCTGTCGAGCAGCATCAGCTCACACAGGTCGGCGGTGCCGGAGGTGGTGATCACCTCGCCACGGAATCCCATCGTGGCCAGGCGCGGCAGCAGGCCGCTGTGGTCAATGTGGGCGTGGGTGAGCAGCACCCAGTCCAGTTCGGCGACGTCGAAGCCGAAATCGCGGCGGTTCTGCCCACGGGGATGAGCCTGGCCCTGGTAGAAGCCGCAGTCTACCAGGAACTGGCCGGCCGGTGTATCCACGTGATACATCGAGCCGGTGACCTGGCGGGCGGCGCCCAGAAATTGTAGTCGCATAGCTGGCCTGCTCCCGATTAGATCGTGGTTCGTGGCCCCAGATAAGCAGTGCCCGCGGCTATGCGTCGCTCGTGGCAGGCCACGGCCTTTTCCACCAGCGCTGCCGGATCGGTTTCGTAGACAATCTCCGCTCCGGTCTCCTTATCTATTACCTTAAGAACTTCTGGCAGGTGGTCGGCGATGCCCCCGGTGCCCTGGAGCACAGCGATGATTTTGCCCTCGTCGTAGGCGATGGCGAACTCACCCAGGGTCCCCGAGCGCCCGCCGACGATCGCCACGATGTCGCAGCTCCTGATGGTGGTTATCTCGCGCCCCATCAGCCCGCTGCCCGTGAAGATAATGATGTCGTACTCCTGGTAGGGAGACAGGTATCGCTTGCGGTGCTCGTCAAGGCCTAACGCGGGGGAAATGCCCACCGCCAGGCCCCCTTGCTTGCGGGCGCCCAATACGGCCTGGTGAGGCAGGCCCGGACAAGCACCAGTGAGGATAATACAGTTATGGCTCGCAATCTGTTCACCCAGTGTGAAGGCGTGATCCATAATCTCAGGGGCGAATTCTCCGCCCGCTGAGCCCATTACGCCGAACTTGGTCTTAATCGTAGAGCACCTCCCGAAATGGGACCGGCTAAGGGCCAACGGCGCGCCCAACTCGGGTAATGTTTCGCCGCTTGCGGGAGGCCGACCTCCCTGAGGGCTCCGGGTCTGGGCCGCCGGGGTAAACTTTTTTGGTAAGATGCCGATATACAAATAAGGAAAAGCGGCTCTATTGCTGTATCGAGCAGACTTGATCGCAGGTGCAGGCCCCTAATGTTGGGAGGTTTCACCTCAAACAGACCTCATGCCAACCGCCGACGAGCATACCCAAAAGAATCTACTGAGCGATGCTAGTGTGGCTGTGCAACTGCTGGCGGCGTGCCCTGACGCGCTGCTGCTGGTTGATGAGCGCCGCAACATCCAGTACGCTAATCGTGCCGCAGTGCAGATCAGCGGTTACGACTACGAGGAACTGATCGGTCTGAGCCTGAAAGAGCTGGTGCCGCCCGAGGAGCGGCGCTGGCTGGCGGAAACCGCGCAGGAAGCCGATCAGCTCGCTAAAGTGAGCTGCGCGTCCGGGAAGCTGCAACGCCGCGATGGTACGGTAGCGCCGGTCGAGGTATCAGTGAGCAAGCTGGAGAGCGGCCAAGGCCCGGTCTACATGATCGTGGCGCGGGAAACGACCGAACGGGTCCAGCTCACCGAGGAGGCTCTGCACGGCGAGCACATGCGCGCGCTGGGCGAAATCGCCAGCGGCGTCGCCCACGACTTTCGCAACGTGCTCGCCGCGATCCTGGGGCGCAGCCAGTTGCTGCTTATGAAGGTGGCCGACCCACAGATGCGCGAAGCACTCCAGACAATTGAAAAGGCGGCTTTGGATGGCGGAGAGACGGTCAAGAGGATTATGCGCTACGGGAGCGCTGAGCCCAGCGGACAGGAATTTGTCCGTGTGGACCTCAACGAGCTGCTCAAAGAGGTCATTGACAGCACCCGCTATCGCTGGTTCCACGAGCCGCAGGTTGAGGGCAAGCGCATCGAACTGGAAGCGCGCCTGACGCCGCTGCCACTCACCGAAGGTAGTCCCAGCGAACTGCGCCAGTTCTTTACCAACCTTATTATGAATGCCTGCGACGCGATGCCGGACGGAGGTAGACTTGCCGTATCCACCCAATCAGGTCCCACTACCATAACCGTCACCATCGCCGATACCGGGGAGGGTATGGCGCCGGAAGTGCAGGAGCGGATATTTGACGCCTTCTTCACCACCAAGGGAGGCAGCAGCCTGGGCCTGGGCCTGGCACTGGGCAAGCAATCGGTGAGTCGGCACGGCGGCCAGATAACCGTTGGCAGCAGTGTGGGCGAAGGTACTATCTTCACTATCACGCTGCCGCGCATCGTCCAGGACTTCGAAGAGGCGTCCAGTGAATCACCTGCGGTCGCGGCCACTGACCACCCGGCGCAGATCCTGGTAGTTGAGGATGAGCCTGTGCTGCGCAACCTGCTGCGTGAGTCGGGCCTCACTATGGGCCACAACGTGCGCGTGGCCTCCCGCGCTGAAGAAGCGCTGCAACTGATCAATATCCAACACTACGATGTGGTCATAACTGACCTGGGGATGCCCGACATTCCCGGCTCGAAAGTGGCGCAGGCTGCTAAGCAGGCCTCCGGGGAGACCCACGTAATACTGCTGACGGGATGGGATAATCCGCTCAGTCCTACCCAGAGCACGTATGTGGACCAAATCCTGATTAAGCCCGCATCGGTGGCTGACCTGAGCGCCGCCATCGAGACTGGTCTGGCCGCCTAGGCCCCAGTGACGGAGCCCATCATCGCCCCCAAACAAAGAGGAGCTGTCAGGCTAATAGCCTCACAGCTCCCTCACCTCAAAGCTAGTAGTATCCTACCACTAAGCTTTGTGTCTAGTTGCTACAACCAGCGCGACTGCCTGTGCCCCACGACTGATGTAACATCACAGCGCGGAGCAGGTGGCTACCACGCGCTCTCTTCGCCTCCGCCTCCGCCTCCGCCGCCGCCTTCGCCGGCTTGGATAATAATCACGTTGGCAGCACGTGGTCCCTTATTATCCTCTTCGATGTCGAACTCGACGACCGCTCCCTCGCCCAGGGTCCGGTAGCCTTCGCCCGAGATGGAGGAGTAGTGCACGAATACGTCTTCGCCTCCGTCGCGCTCGATGAATCCGTAACCCTTAGCATCATTGAACCACTTGACCTTACCCGTTGCCATACGAACAACCTCCGTCTTACTAGGGTTTGCGCCAGTCCTGCTGTACGACCGAAAGCCCTATGGAGGATTGTCCATACGGCACCTCGGAACTGCGCACGACAAGCTCTGGCTACAACAACAGCCTAGAGTATACACGAAATCGGCAAACAGTGCAAGGTAATAATGATTTCTGGCCGCTAAGCGAGGGGTTTTTCCGTCAGGGGCTGGGATCCCGCGATGTGGGGGAATCAGAATAAAGTGCCCAGAGACTGGCCCCGGAGTGTGCGAAACTCGCAGGATTTTGGGGAAGAGAGAAGAAGCAGCAGTAGGGATAGCTTGCGCTTAATTCCCGTAGGAGCGGCATTCGTGCCGCGACTGAAGAATGCTACAACGTCATACGAGGGCCATCTCTAGCCGGGTACGGTCGCGACAAGAATGTCGCTCCTACCAATAGGGAGAGGCCGGGGCTGCTGCCGTCCCATCGAATTGGCAATGCTCTCCTTAGAGTTTTGAACAGTCCCGACTGGGCGGCGTAGCTTGACGGGGCGAGGGGTCTCTGCTATAGTAAGGCGGTTGGCAGCTCGGAATTGCTGCCAGCGATGAAGAGCTATGTTTGGCTACTAGAATGAGTCGCAAGGAGAGGTTTGAGAGTGCGTAACGGTTATCGCCCCCGGGGCCGCCGGCAAAGATGCCGGTTCTGTGCAGACGCAACACGGTATGTCATTGATTATAAGAACGTCAGGCTCATGCGAGATTTCCTGGACGAGCGTGGTCGCATCCGCAAAGCGGGCAAGACCAGAACCTGTCGGCGCCACCAGAGTCAGATTGCCCAACAGATCAAGCGGTCCCGGGAAATGGCCCTGGTGCCCTATACCATCGCCTAGTGATCCTGCCTAAGCTGTTGGCGAGGGACTGGCTGCTCGTGAGATATTGGCAGCACGACCGGGAGCCGCGGCGGCTGTGCTTAATTGAGTTGAATACAGACCCCGGAATCTCATCGCCAGGAGCAACACCATGCACGCCCCCCACGAGCACGACCCGGTTAGCATACCCGCTCATTTGCCCCGGAGACTCGCTATCTGTTACTACGGCTGGGACTGGATCACCTCCGCGCTTCCCGACGAGGCGTATGGCGACCTGGAACGAACAGTGCGCGAAACCAAAGAGCGCGGCTTCAACTGCATTCGACCGGACATGGGCCTGGGCCTGCTCTTTGACGCCGACGGGAATCGGCGCGGTCCCCTCGAGTTCACCGACTGGATACCCGGGTGCAGCGACAACATTCAGTGCGTCAACTGTCGCGGTGGTGGCGTGCACGACGTCTGGGAGCGGGTGATGCGGCTCTTCGAGCTGGCCGACCAGTACGACCTCTACATCATCGGCACCAGTTGGCTGTATCAGGATTTTAACGCCCAGATCGCCGACGTCCGCATCCGTGAGGAGCTCATCACGGTCCCCTACGAGGACCGTCTCATGCTGCTGGCGAGGCAATGGGACTGGCTGCTGAGGGACCTTAAGCAGCACGGCCTGGCCCACCGGCTCGCCCTGGTGGAACTGGTCAACGAGCTGGACTCCACCCCGATATTCGCACCTGTGGACCGGACTCTGGAACCTCCTACAATCGAGGACTGGTATCACGGCAGGTTCCCCGAGTCGGATTCCGATCGCCTGCGCGACCTGGCCGCGGAAGCACTCGCCCTACTGCGTGAGAACCACCCCGAGCTGCTGATGACAGTTGACCTGGGGTCGGCGGAAAGCATGGCCAGGCTGCTGCCGGATAATGCCCAGGTTGCCGACCACCACTGTTACCCTGACGGACTCCCCCGGGCGATTGCGGATGCGGTGGGGGCAAGGTTGTTTGACCGGACCAGCGTGCCTGACCCCGAGAGCAACGAATTGCTCCGCTCGCTGCTAAAGCCCAATCCGATGCCGTGGGAAGAGCTCAAGCGGCGGGCCACGCGGGTGAGAAGCTCGTGGCATCCCATCGTGTGGTTTTACGATAACGTGGACAACGCGAAGTATGACGCGTGGTGCGTCGAGCATTTCGAGCAGATGCGCCCCCGCATCGAGGAAACCACCGCCGAGCGCTTCCGGACGGGAGTGGAATTTGCCAGGGAGCGGGGGTTGCCGCTGGTGGTGGACGAAGGCTACATCTGCTATCCGCCGCTTCACTCGCGGCTGATAGAGATGCCCGAAGGGCGCTTTGGCGAGGAGCTCGCCGTCAACACCGCCGTTGCGGCGGGCTACTGGGGGATCCTTCCCACTGGCTATGTCCGCCCCAATACGCCCGGCTGGTACCACGACGACCAGTGCGACTGGGTCTTCGGGCTTAACCGGCGGATACTGGCTGACTGATGGCACGGTCCTGATGTGTCCTGCCGCCCTGATCTATCGCGCCTCAGACTCCGGCCAGTGCCGCCTTCAGGCTGGCCTCGAAGATGTCCAGGGTCTCGTTGACCTGTTCTTCGGTGATGACTAGCGGCGGGGCGACGCGAATCACGTTGCCGAACATCCCGATGGGCGCGATGCAGGCCAGCCCCCGTAAGTACGCCTGGTGGATAACCTCGTGAGCCAATTCCTTCGCCGGGGCCTTGGACTGCGCGTCCTCGACCATCTCCAGGCCCAGCACCAACCCCATACCGCGCACGTCACCGAGTTGCTCGCAGTTATCCTTCATCTGGTTGAAGGCATCCATCATCACCTGGCCCAGCCGGGCGGAGTTCTCGACCAGGTTCTCACGCTCAATGATCTCGATCGAGGCCAGGGCAGCCGCGCAGCTTAGTGGGTTGCCGCCGAAGGTCGAGCCCATCGAGCCCGGCGGCAGGGCGTCCATTATCTCACTCGTGCCCAGCACCGCCGCGCACGGCACGCCCGAGCCCAGCC
>CAYNMY010000126.1:0-6388 GCA_964398275.1 uncultured Armatimonadia bacterium
CGAGCCGGGAGCCGGGCACGCCGGTGATGCTGGTCTTCGACTACGGCCCCTCGGGCATGCCCGAGCTGCACCCGATGGCTACCGCTCTGGCCCACCACATTCTGTCTCGGGATCTGCGGCTGCTGGGCCTGGCGATAGTGGTGACCGGTCCCTCCATGTGTCAGGACGCGGTGGCGCCGGTCGCGGCGGAGCTACACAAGGTCGAGGGTGTTGACTGGGTGAACCTGGGCTGGAAGCCCGGCGGCGTGGTACTGATTACGCAGATGGGCGAGAACATAAAACGCGCCTATCCCACTGATTTTCAGGGCCGCCCCACTGACCAGCTGGAGGCTATGGCGGGTATTCGCGACTACCAGGACATCGGCCTGATCGTGGACCTGGCTTCGGGTAACGCTCCGGGGGCCTGGATCGCCTACGCGCACGATCCGTACAAGGTAAAGCTGGCCGCTGGGATAACGGCTGTTATGGCTACAGACTACTACGTCTACCTGCAGACCGGCCAACTGTGTGGCTTGCTTAACGGCCTCAAGGGCGCTGCAGAGTATGAACACCTGATTGGGAAGAAGGGCTTCGGGCTTCTCGGTATGTCTTCCCAGTCGGTCGCACACCTGGTCATCATATTGTTTGTCATCATCGGTAATATCGGATACTTCACCGTGAGACGTAGTCGCCAGCGATCGGAGTAATTCATGCCCGGGCCTATCGGGGCGATAACCGAAATACTTGGCCTGTCCACCCAGGTCATCGGCATCTGGCTGGCCGCGCTGCTGACGCTGGCCATCTACAGCTTCCTGTACGGGGACAACCCGGTCTACAAGGTTGCCGAGCATATCTTCGTGGGCATCTCGGCGGCCTACGGGGCAGCTCTTACCTACCATCTGGCGATCATACCCAAGTTATACAATCCCCTGTTTCGGCCCGATTTGGTGCCGGAAGCTGACGGACCGCAGTACGTCCTCATCGTCCCGGGCGTGCTGGGCCTGCTCATCTTCAGCCGGTTTATTCCCCGCTACGACTGGCTATCCCGCTGGCCTATCGCCTTTATCATGGGCCTGTACGCAGGCTTGAGCATACCTCGGGTGATCCAGACAAACATCCTCCAGCAGATGCAGGGCACGATTGCGCCACTGCTGCCGGTTGACACGGGCGGAGAATACCTGCTTTTCTCGGGCTTCGAGAATCTGCTGCTGGTGGTAGGGGTGGTCTGCACGCTGGCCTACTTCTACTTCTCCCTGCCGCATCGCGGGGTGATGGGCGGCATGTCACGCGTGGGGATATGGTTCCTGATGATCGGCTTCGGCGCGGGCTTTGGCAACACGGTGATGGCTCGTATCTCCCTGCTTATCGGCCGCATCCAGTTTCTCATCTACGACTGGCTGCCCACCATCGGCATTCATCTGGGCGGGCCTGGTGTGGGGTGATGGAGGACAGTGGATAGAGGATAGTGGACAGTGGTTAGTGGACAGTGGTTAGGGAACGGCAGGGAACGACCGATCAAACGCAACGATGCTCTTCCGGTAGGAGCGGCATTCCTGCCGCGAATGGCGGGCCTTGCCACCACTAGTCGCGACAGGAATGTCGCTCCTACCACGTTGAGGCGTAGGGTGGTCGCGACAAGAATGTCGCTCCTACCACGTTGAGCCGTACGCTAGTCGCGACACGAATGTCGCCCCTACGTTACGAAGCAAGCGCCGGTTAGTACTCCAGCTTCTGGGAGAGGACCATCCCGCAGTAGATGACCCGGAAGCCCGCCGCCTCGTAGGCGCGGATCGCCGCGATGTTGTTCTGATCGGTACCAACATCCACGCATTCGCAGCGCTTCTCGCGGAACCACTGCATCGCCCGCTGAATTAGCTTCGTGCCGATGCCCTGGTGATGCAAGTCAGGGTCCACCGCCAGCGAGCGCAGTATACCCCAGCGCATCTGGAACAGCTCCGAACGCCTGTGGTCAACGTCCAGGACAATGTACCCGACCGGCTCGCCGCCGCGACGAGCCACGAACACCGCCAGGTCGCCGGGCCGCCTTTCCATGCGGCGGGCGAAATCCAACGCTTCGTCGCGGTAATATGACGCCACTCGATCCCGGGGCAAAGTGTAGTCTATGCCGTGGCGAGCGAAGCGCCCGAAGGCGCGGGGCGCAATCTCGGCCATGCGGGCCTCGTCGCCCGGTCGGTACTCATCAATCTCGACTGTCATGATTTCTCCTCCTGTATCAACGGCATGCTCAGTGGGCCGTTGTCTGTTCGGTGACCAAGCGCTGGTAGGCCTCATGCAGCCGCCGAGTTAGTGACCCTACCTCACCTGTGCCGATCGGTCCGTCCTCAAAGCACGTCAGCGGCATTATCTCCATGAGACTGTTGGTCAAGAAAGCCTCCTGAGCGTCCTGAAGCCGGTGCAGATCCAGCGGCTCTTCGGAAAAGGGAATCTGCCCAACAGCGCACAACTCCAGTACACAGGCGCGGGTGATGCCGGGTAGGATTCCCGCGCTTACCGGCGGAGTAAGCACGGAGCCCTTGTCGTCAACGAGAAACAGGTTGCTCGCCGATGCCTCCGCCAGGCGCCCCGCTGTATTCAGCAATATCGCCTCATCCGCTCCGGCTCGCCGGGCCTCAGCACGAGCCAGAAGATTGTCCAGGTAATTCAGCGTCTTCAGCTTCGACAGTGGCGAGTATTCGTTGCGCCGCGCGCTGGCCAGAACTGCCGACATTCCCGTCTCGCAAAGCTGTTCGGGGTAGCCCGATAGTGGCCGGACCCAGGCGGTGACCGACGCAGTGGAGGCGTCCAGTTCAGAAGGGGCGCCGCCTACACCGCGCGTCACGGTCAACCGAACGTATGCCTCCGAGAGGCCGCTGGCCGCCAGGGGCGTCTGCACGACCTCCCGCAGCTTCTCAGTGCTCATGGGCAAACGCAGATAGAGCTGCTCGGCGCCGGCGGTCAGTCGCTCCAGATGGGCATCGAGCCGGAAAATGGTGCCCGAATACGCCCGCATGGTCTCAAAGAGGCCGTCGCCGTAGAGCCGCCCGCGGTCCAGGCAACTGCACACGGCCTGGTCCGGACTGAGCAACTGCCCATCGTGCCAGATTAGCTCAGGCATTCGTTTCCCCTCGCTGGACGCCACGGAATTGTACGACAGGCGAGACGCCTGTCGTACCCGTATTATCTGCCGGCTGGTAGGCCAGGAAATTGCGCAGCAGATGGTGGCCGTGTTCGGTCAGGATGGCCTCGGGATGGAACTGCACGCCCTCGACGGGGCATGAGGTGAACTCGCGGTGGCGCAGGCCCATAATCTCGCCCTGGTCGGTCTGGGCGGTGACCTCCAGACACTTCGGCACCGTGTCGGGGGCCACCACCAGCGAGTGATAGCGCGTCGCGCGGAAGGGCGTCGGCAAATCGCGGAAGACGCCGACCCCGGTGTGGTGGATCAGGGAGGTCTTGCCGTGCATAATCCGCGACGCCCGGGTGATCTTCCCACCGAAGACATACCCGAGACACTGATGTCCCAGACAGACGCCGAGAATCGGTATCCGGCCCGCAAACTGGACGATTACCTCGTTGCTGATGCCCGCCTCCAGCGGTGTGCAGGGACCAGGAGAGATGATGATGTGCGAGGGCCCCAGCTCGCGAATACCGGCGCAGTCAATCGCGTCGTTGCGAAAGACCACCGGCTCGTGGCCCAGTTCGCCAATGTACTGGTAGAGGTTGTAGACGAACGAGTCGTAGTTATCTATGAGCAACACCATACCCATCATTCCTCGCCGCCCGGATGCGGCGGCTGGCACAGGGCGTCCCACAGTGCTTGGCCCTTGTCCAGAGTCTCCTGGTACTCGGCAGCAGGATCAGAGTCGGCGACAATGCCTCCGCCCACCTGGTAGTAGACATTGCCGTGGGCCGCAATCATGGTGCGAATCACAATGCTAAGCTGCATCTGCCCATCGAAACCCATGTAGCCGATGTTGCCGGTGTAAACACTGCGCTGGGTCGGTTCCAGCTCGTCAATGATCTGCATCGAGCGGACCTTAGGCGCGCCGGTGATCGAGCCCCCGGGGAAGACGGCGCGCATCAGGTCAACAGCATCGCAGCCCTCTACCAGCGTCCCGGTGACAGTCGCGACCAGGTGATGAACCGTCGGGTAGCTCTCCAGGACTACCAGGTCCGGCACACGGACAGTGCCGAATTCGCAGACCCGGCCCAGATCGTTGCGCTCCAGGTCTACGATCATCACCAGCTCGGCGTTGTCCTTCTCGCTGTTGACAAGCTCGTTGGCCAGTCGCCGGTCTTCGTCAGGGGTCTGGCCGCGGGGCCGAGTGCCCTTGATGGGCCGCGTCTCGACATACCGATCGGTCACCTCCAGGAACTTCTCCGGCGAGGCGCTGACCACCTGACCATCGCCGAAGTCGAGGTAGGCGGCGAACGGCGCCGGATTGATCTCCCGCAGCCGCAGGTACAACTCCCACGAGCCTATTTCCAGCGGTGCCTGGAAGCGCTGCGATAAGTTGACCTGGAAGATATCACCAGCAGCAATGTATTCCTTGGCCCGCATCACCGCCGCCAGGTATTGCTCACGAGTGAAATTGCTTTGCGGCTGGTGCCCCGCCGCGGGTCCAGCCGAGGTCGGTGGCGCTAGCGCAGCCGCCTCAATGCGGCGAAGCAGTTGCTCAGCGCGCGCCTCGGCACGCGCCCGCCGCTGCCGACCGGTCGGCGCCGGCAGGCCCGTGCTCAGGAGATAACCGCACTGGTCCGCCTCGTCGTAGGCGTAGATGACATCGTAAAGGCCCATATAAAGGTCGGGAATGCCCAGATCATCAACCGCGGTGCGCGGCAGCCGCTCGACGAAGTGGCACAGATCGTAGCCAAAATAACCGACCGCACCACCACAAAAGGGCACCGGAGCTTCGGTGGGGGCCAGCTCGTAGCGACACAGGATTGTCTGGAGCAGCGCGAAGGGATCGCCTTGCTCAACTGAAGTCGCGCCGCCAGAAGCAATCGTGATTTGCGGGCCTTTGCTGGTTACTACCAGGAACGGATCGGACCCGGCGTAGGAGTAGCGGCCATAACGGGCCATCGGCATTGCACTGTCCAGCAGGAAGGGATGCTCGTCAGCCTGGAGCGCGGCGCAGACGACGTATGCCGGCAGGCTCTCAGGCAGCTCGATGATGAGCAGTTCGTCTAACCAGGTTGTAGTCGTTTGCACAGGCATTAAGCTGTTGAGGAGGAGGCGGGATAAGAACGCCGGTCAGCGGGTGAAGCGAATCTGGAGGATGTCACCGTCCTGGACGACGTACTCGCCGCCCTCGACCCGCATCACGCCTGCTTCCCGGCAGGCCGCCATTGACCCGTACGCGTCGAGGGCAGTGAATGGTACGACCTCCGCGCGCACAAACCCAGCCTGCATGTCGCTGTGAATCTTGCCGGCGGCATCCGGGGCCGTGGCACCGGCTGATATCGTCCAGGCGTGCGCCTCGTTCTCATTGACGGTAAAAAAAGTGATGACGTCGAGCAGCTCGTAGGCGGCGCGAATGAACCGCTCACGGCCCGGCTCTTCCAGGCCGAAGTCAGCGAGGAACTCAGTCTGCTCGTCAGCCGGCAACTGGGCAATCTCTTCCTCCAACTCGGCGCACAGGGCAATCTGCCCCAGGTCTTTCTCGTCAGCGAACTGCCGGGCCTCCCCGGCACCTGCGCCCACCAGATCATCTTCAGCTACGTTCAAGACCGCCAGCAGCGGCTTCATCGTCAGCAGCGAGAAGCCGCGCAGGAGCTTGCTTTCCTCAACAGTGAAAGACTCGCCCAGCAGGCGGTCGCCACGAGCAATAATACCGCGGCAGCGGCTGAGCATCTTCTGTTCCCATTGTTCGTGCGGGCTTTGATCGCCGTGCTTCCTCTCCAGCCGGGCCAGCCGCCGCTCGACAATGGCCAGGTCGGTCAGCGACATCTCCAGCAGTACCGTATCCAGGTCGCCCTTCGGGTTCAGCGGCTCCCCACGGGAGTCAAGATCGCCAAAGCACTGGACGACGATGGCAAAGGCGTCAGCATCGCCCGCCACCTTCACCAGTTCCAACTCCTCGCCAGCGGAACTGTCACCACTGTGCAGCGCCAGCAGGTCCACAAAGGTGATCTCCGGCTGGACCAGCCGCCTGGGCTGGCACAGCTCGAATATGCGCGCGGTGCGCGGATCAGGCACCTCGACGACCGCCAGCTGGGAGCGCCCGCCGTGCTGATCAGCCTCCCGCCCGCTGAGCATGCGGAAATACGTGGTCTTGCCACTGCCGGGAAGACCCACCAATCCGATCTTCATCCCATCACCTGCCTGGTTTACAGGACTTTCAGGAGTCTTTATTTCGCCGCCGAGGGCGCGTTACCTGCATGGGACGGAGAGTGGAGAGTGGAGAGT
>CAYNMY010000127.1:0-6352 GCA_964398275.1 uncultured Armatimonadia bacterium
GGTTTACCGGCTCGACCCCTACGCCAAGCCGTTCTTCTCGAATGCCGGCAATTTCCCCCTGTACGTCACACCCCCGGGCAGCAAAACCGGCGGCTTCGGCGATTTGACCCTGAGTTACGGCGGGAGCGGCGCCCGCAGCACGATGAACGTCTTCGCCCGGATGTCGGGCAATCCTTACTGGCAGTGGTATGCGAATACCCACGGCGGGCATGAATTCCCCAAGAGCTATATGGGGTTCATCGCCGCGGCGCTGCCGCCCGTGGCAGCCAGGGCCCCCACCGACCTGCCCAGTTCTATCCTGTTCCCGGGAGTCGGCGTGGCTTCGCTGCACAATGACCTGGTCAACCGCGAAAGCGACGTCCAGTTGCTGTTCAAAAGCAGCCCCTTTGGCAGCGGCAGCCACGGCTACGAGTCGCAGAATACCTTCCTGCTCAACGTGGCCGGCTATCCCCTGTTCATCCGCTCGGGCAAGCGCGATTCCTGGGGCAGCCCGCATCAGAAGCAATGGATGTGGCAGACCAAGAGCGTCAACAATATCCTGGTCAACGGCCAGGGCCAAAAGAAGGTCTTCCGAGAGGTAGTCGGCGAAATCACGGGGTTCCATACTTCGCCCGAATTTGATTACGTAGTCGGAGAGGCGGGCAGTTGCTACGAGGAGCGACTGAACCGCTTCACCCGCGCGATGCTCTTCATCAAGCCGAACATCTTGGTCATCTTTGACGCGCTGGAAGCGCCCCAGCCCAGCACCTTCCAGTGGCTGCTGCACAGCCTGGAGGAGATGCAGGTCAGCGGGCAGACGATCACGGCGACAAACACCAAGGGCGGGGTGCGCGCGGTCGTGCGCCTGCTGCGGCCCCGGCGACTGAGAATCACCCAGACCAATCAGTGTATCCCGCCGAGCGCTAAGGTGCCCGAGTTAGACCACTGCCATCTGCAGGCCAGCACTGCCCAGGCACGGCGCGAGATGGACTTCATCTCGGTGATCCGGGCAGTGAGGCCCGGCGATCCTGAGCCGTCCAGGCCAGCCATAGCGATGACCTCACCGGAGGCGCTCGGCTGCACGGTTGAGTTGCCCGAGGGCCGGGCGGTCGTGGTATGGCGCCGGACCGGCGAGCAGCCGGTCTCTTATGGAGATCTGACGACTGACGGGGAGGTCGCTTGCGTGGTGTTGGGTGCAGACGGGAGCGTGCGTAGCTCGTTCGTACACAGGGGCGAATACGTCACGTACAAGGGCCAGGGGTAGGAACTTTGCCGTTGGCGGCGAACTATAACTTTGACCTGCCCTGGCAATCGGCCCGATGCCGCACCGTGCAGGAGGAGGAGATGGTTATGCGTCGAGTGATAGTGACAATCTGTATATTGAGCCTGGTTGTAGCCGGGGTGGTTTGGGCAGCACAGGCCCGGGCGCTGCACTGCAAGAACTACACGCCGCAGAATTGTGCTAAGATTGCCGACTGGGACTGGTTGCGCAGCGCAAACGCGGTGGTGATCTACGAGTTCGACACTTCACAACTGGCGGGTTGTAATCCCAACAAGGTCCACCTCAACTTCGCCGGCTTGTGCACTAACGGTGTCAGCGGCGGGGCGGGTTACAGTGCGACCTTGAAGGTCAAGTTGTACGTGGGCGATACCACCAGGACCACCGCGTTGAAAACCACCAACCCCTACCGACCCGTGGATGCCAACAACAGCGGCGGGGTCGGCTACCAGGTCTACGGCGCCAGCAGTCCGCTGGAGGCAAAGCTGCTGGAGCAGGCGATTGACGCGGGGACAATGAAGCTAGAGCTGGCCTGGTCCGGCGGTATCACTCCGAGCAGCCGCCACCTCGCCGTCAAGAAAGACTCCTTCTCCCTGGGCTACATCAAGTAGTGCGTCAGACGGTTACTGTTGGCCCTGGGCGCGGCTCTTCTGAGCTGTGAGGTTGTGCCTCGCTCTCGTGTGCGCCGGGAGTGGTGGCCTTCCAGCCGTCGCGCTCCAGGACAAAGCTCAACTGATCGCGCGTGACGCTGCCGTCGGCGTGCTTGACCACAAGACGCGCCCCGCCGGTGCCGGCCGCCACGTCCACTGCGTCCGACAGAACTCGGATGCCCACAACCTCGCCGCCCGGGTGAGGATCATAGTGAGCGAGCACGACCTTCCATATCTTGCCCAGGTGTGACTCTGGATGTGGGGCAATGGCCATTTTCGCTTCCAGGCGCTCCTGGGGGACCTTCAGCGTGATGACACGGCCCTCGACGTCCACCCACACGCCAAATGACTCGGCCACGAAGCGCAGCGGCACGAAAGTCCGCCCGCCTATCGTCATCGGCGGTACAGCCAGCTCATAGGGCTGACCCGAGAGGCGCGCGTCCTTCTGCCCAATCCACAGCTCGACGCGGGGGATATCGCTGCCCGCCTCGTGGGCGGTGATCTTCCCGGCGTCGTACTCCACCTTCCCCCCAACCCACTCGAATATCGCGCGTAGTGGCACCATCTGCCGGCCCTCGATGGTGACGGGCAGCACATCGAAGAACAGTCCTTTCCCGGTTGGCGGAGTGGGCACCGCCCCGGCCACAGTCGTCACCAACAGTGCGAGGGCAACAGTCACGAACTCAAGCTTTCTCATTACACCGTCCTCCTCTACTACGTCTGGGTAATCGTGGTATCTATATTAGGCCTCTGCGGCTCAGTTTCCTCCGTAATCTTCCTCCTTTCCCGGGAGACTTGCTCCCACCATGCTTGCCGTAGCCTGCCTGCGGTGGTAAACTGTGCGGGATAACACAGACTGACTACGCGAGATCGCAGCCGCAGAGGAACACCCTGATGCAGGCCCGCGGCGCCAGTTACGTCGCAGCGGTTACGATTGGGTTGGCCGGGGCAGTCCTGGCCGTGCTGTTGACCTGGCCGGGGTTCGGTCTGGGCCTAATCGGTCAGGCGTTCTGGCAGCTGGAGTTGCTCAGCTACGACTTCCGCCTGGCCAACTCGGTCCCCAACACGCCCAGCGAGCACGTTGTCATCGTTACCATTGATGAGGGCTCCATTGCGGACCTGGGGACGTGGCCGTGGCCGCGCAGCCATCACGCCCGGGTTATCCAGAACCTGGCGCACGCAGACGCGAAACTGATCGGCGTGGACCTGGTCCTGAGCACCGTCAGCAGCACCGACGCCACCGCGCAAGCAACACAGGACCAGCCGTTCGACTGGGAACCCGAGGCCAGCGCCAATGACCTGGCTCTAGCCGAGGCCATAGCTCAAGCGGGCAATGTTGTGCTGGCGTTGTCCATGGCGAAGAGCCATAGCCAGCATGGCGAGATGGGTGCTGAGGTCAGCCAGGCCGAGTTCCCCTACTGGCGCTTCGAGGAAGCTGCCCACGGGCTGGGCGTAGTGAATATGCCCAAGGATATGGACGGTCCGGTACGCCGCTGCTGGCTGCAGCGCACCTACCAGGATGAGCGGTGGTTCACTATGCCGCTGCGTGATGTGGCTGTTACCGAGTTCCCCTGGAGCAAATCAATCCGGGACGAACGCTGGCGCTACGTCCACTACCAGCCCGAAATGTTCGGCGGCGAGGATGTCGGCGAGCTTTACGACCTGGACAATGACCCCTGGGAGATAAGCAATCTCTATTACGATCCGGCGCACCACGAGAAGGTCAACGAGATGCGCCACCGGCTGCTGGACTGGATGATCAAGACCAAGCGTGTGGTCACTACGCATCCGGGAGTTGATGAGAACGGGGAGCGCTTGCGCCACAAAGTTGACGAGGATGGACGGGTGGGGTACGCGCGCACCCGCCTCCTGGCCGAGCAGGGGATGATAGCCTACCTGTAGGCACACACGCGATCCCGTCTAGCCTACGGATCCCCGAAGAATACCATCGTCACGAAGCCGGCCATAAGCGGATCCTACCGCACAATCGTCAGCGTGTACTTGTAGGAGTCCGCGGTGTAATGGCAGGAGCCCGCGGAATGTGCCAGGTACAACTCCAGCGTATGAGTCTCCCGGCCCTCTAAGAGCGAGAAGTTCGAGAAGTCGGCGCTGACGCTGCTCTGGCCGGGCTGTCGGTCATCAACGGCTGTGACCGTGTCGCGCTTGAGCGACGCGCTCGTCTCATCCACTTCGGCGATCACCAGAGGATACCGCGGAGAGTTGCCAACAGGCGGCTCGGCAGAGATGTTGCCGAGCCAGTAGAGTTTCCCCGTCACGCTGTGGCGAATCATGCGGTGGTAGGACGCCGGCGAATAGAAGCTCGTTCCGTCGTCATACGTCCACACCGCAGGCGGGCTGAGCGTGCGGCCGCCGTCTGTGGACATGCTGTAGAACTTGCGGCCCGGGAGCTTCGCCACCGTACCATCCCAACCGTGCGTCGAGCCGCGCCAGACGACGAGGAGCCGGCCGTCCTCCAGCTCCGCGACCTCAGGCTCAGACAGGCCGCGCGCCGACCACTCCGGGGAGATCTCCACCCGAGCACCGGGCGTCCAGTCGTAGTCCTGCGCCTCGGCGTCCCACTTAGCGGTGAACAGGACTGATCCCATTCGCCACGGTCGCTCATTGTTCTTCGGATCGCCGGGTGCGTTCGCATGTGCGAGGCAGTGGACGAGCGTCCCGTCCGAGCGTATCAGGATGTTGTTGCCGAAGTATCCCTCATTGTGGTTGAGGAAGGTTGGCTTGAGCGGCTCGTCCGGGTCAAAGGGGTCGCCGTCCTCGTAGCAAAGCTGCTTCGGGTCGCTCCACGTTCGCCCGTGGTCGCCGGACAGCCGATAGTAGGTAAAGTTGTGGTACGCACCGCCGGCGTGGTACTCACCGCCGACGTTGATCTGCCGCAACCATACCTGCATGAGCATGCTCGACGTCGGATCGTAGGTGCTGATGCCTTCACACTCCCCCCTAACGCTCACGCCGCCGTAGTCCACTGTAGTCGAGAGCTGAATGGGCACGAACTCCGACCAGGTGCGGCCGTTGTCGGTGGACCACCGGGCCCTGATGTTCTCCGAAACATCGGGTTGCCTCTGCATGGAGTGCACCTCGCGCTGCTCGAGATTTGGCCCGACGTACTGGACACTCACGCAGGCCGACTCACCAGAGGCGGGATGCTTCTTGTAGAGCTCCTTCCTGACCGAGACGATAGGCTCGTTGACCTTCCAGGGGGGCGGATCAGACTGCTCATCAGCGGGCGGCGCCGGGGCGGCGCACACCCAGACAACGATGCCAATGGCGATCGCTAACCACATCAGAAAGGGC
Source organism: uncultured Armatimonadia bacterium (assembly GCA_964398275.1). Classification (GTDB taxonomy): domain Bacteria; phylum Armatimonadota; class Zipacnadia; order Zipacnadales; family Zipacnadaceae; genus JALGTD01. The sequence continues at coordinate 5,221 of CAYNMY010000127.1, forward strand.
AGCATTTGGACTCTCCTCTCGTGACTACTCACCTTGTCGCTTGAGATTCTCACACATTATACCCCCCCGCCGAGGATGTCAAGGAGGGGGGTATAGTACACTACCAGAGGGTGAGTAGTTACCGCTTGTCGAACCGGGACATACAGCGGCCTGCAGCAGGAAAGTTGACTCACCCAGTTGATAGGTGTATGGTGTCGCTGGTCACAACGAAGTGTGAACTGCCGTCAGTGGCTTTCGAGGGCCACCTGCATGTCTTTCGAAGGCTCACCCCTGTTATGTTCATGAATTAAGACATGACGTACCAGCCAACAAAGGATGACCAGCCAATGCCAACGCAAGCAAGCGATGAACGTCCCAATGTAGTACTCATTATTGGTGATGAACACAATGCCAAAGTGCTGGGCTGCGCCGGGCACCCCGATGTGCAGACACCCAACATTGACCGCCTGGCCGCTGAAGGTGTCATGTTCGAGCGCGCAATCACTGTCTGCCCCATCTGCACGCCGACGCGGGCCAGCATCTACTGCGGCCAGTACCTGCTCAACCATGGCTACCACGGGCTGGCCGGCGCGCACAAGCCCGACATGAGTTGGCTGCCCCACATCTTCACCCACCTGCGCCGAGCGGGCTATGTCACGGCCGTGACCGGCGTGCTGCATCTTCCCGGCGGCTGGGTTGAAGACGAACTGGACTACCGCCGGAGCGATTACCGCAAGTACCTCGAAGAGATTGGCGGCTACTACAACGAGGTTCAGCAGAGATACTCCGACAGCAATCTACCGCTGAACAAGACCGGGCCTGGCAGCTTCAGCCACGACGGCGGCCCCTCACCGATGTCCTATCCCGACACAAACGAAGGCTACACCGCGCGTGAGTCCATTGCGCTGCTCGACGAGTTCGGCGACCGGCCCTTCTTTCTCCAGGTCGGCTTCCAGCGCCTTGCACGATTGGAATCGGAAACCCAGACCTTGAGGGCCGAGCTGCAATGGCTCCGCGAGCATCCGGTCCGACTACCCCAGGTGGCTGCCTCGCAGGTGAGCATGACCACGCCGGCGGCGGAGGACGTGGACTACTACACGTTCGACGAACTCTCTTCCATGATGCAATCGACCGCCAAAAAATTCGCCTGGAC
>CAYNMY010000128.1:0-6351 GCA_964398275.1 uncultured Armatimonadia bacterium
TAAGGTTACCGCCGAGCGTGACGGCTTCGTGGTGCGCGACATATCCTATTTCTACGACATCTGGGACCTGATCATCGAACCCGGTCTGGGACGGCTGTTTCTCGCTCAAGTCGAAGACGAACTGGTGGCGGGTACCATTGCCTTCACACTGAGGCATCAGGCCTGGTATGTCTACGGGGCGTCGAGTAACCGCCACCGCAACCTGATGCCCAACTACCTGCTCCAGTGGCGCATGATGCAATGGGCCAAACAGCAGGGCTGCACGGTCTTTGATATGCGCGGTGTTGCCCGGGAGATCAACGGCGAGGCGCAGGGCAGCACCGCCGGGCTGAACCGCTTCAAGCGAGGTTTTGGCGCTGAGTACGTCGAATATATCGGCGGTTGGGACCTGATCCTGCGGCCGGGCGCGTACCGGTTGTTCGACTGGGCCCAGCCGATTGCCCAACGCTTGGGCAAACTCAAGTCGCGGCTGCGCCGCTCGCGCATGCCCGCCAAGTCTGACCAATAGGGAACCTGGCAATGAGAGAACTGATCGAAAGCACACTGAACCGAGCCAAGCAGAAGGGCGCCGAGTTTGCCGACTTGCGGGCAGCGCAGGGCCAGCGGACGTCAGTGGACGTGGAAGACGGCCGGGCGGACAAGATCTCGCATGCCTCCGTCCACGGCGCGGGCCTGCGCGTCCTGGTTGATGGTGCCTGGGGCTTTGCGCCGACCAACAAGATCGCTACCCGCGAGCTTAACCAGTGCGTGGACGACGCGGTGGCTATGGCGCGCGCCGCCAGTGGTAATGTAACCGAGCCCGGCAGGGTCGCCGAGGTCGAACCGGTCGAGGCCAAAGTGAGCACCAACTACCGCGTTGATCCCGCTCAGGTCCCGCTCGATGACCGGGTCAGTGCCGTATTCGAGCTGGAGAAGGTCGCCCGCCAACAGGACCCCGAACGTATTGCCAACACGATAGCTTTCTACTCCGACAGTTCGGCGCAGATGCAGATGGGCAACACCTTCGGGACATATATCGAGTACGATTCAGTGCGCTGTCTGATCGGCGTAGTCGTCACTGCTCAGGACGGCGATGTCCGGCAGCGCGCCGCGGATTACCAGGCCAACGCTGTGGGTTATGAGCTAATGGAGGACACTGATCCCGACGAATTCGCCGGCCACATCGCCCGCCGCGCTCTGAAGCTACTCAGCGCCGCGCCGCCGCCGGCGGGCAAGTTCGAGGTCATCATAGATCCGAAGATCTGCGGCCTGCTGACCCACGAGGCTTTCGGGCACAACTGTGAGGCAGACGCCGTGTGGGCGGGCAACTCGATCCTCGACGGCAAAATCGGCGAGCTCGTCGCAGCACCGATGGTCACCATCATAGATGACCCTACGCTTCCCGACGCCAACGGCTCGTACCGGTACGACCATGAGGGCATCCCGGCGCAGCGTCACGTGCTGGTCGAAGACGGCGTGTTGCAGACCTTTCTGCATAGCCTGGAGACGGCGGCGCGCTTTGGGGTTGAGCCTAATGGCTGCGGTCGGGCCGGCGGACACAAGTTCTCACCCCAGGTGCGGATGAGCAATACTTTCATCGCCCCAGGCGAAGCCAGCCTGGCGGAGATGATCGCCGACATTGACCACGGGCTATATCTGAAGGGTGGCCAGTGGGGCTACGTTTTTACCGCCCAGGGCCAGTTTACCTGTAACGTGGAGGAAGCCTACGCTATCGAGAAGGGCCAGCTCGGCCAGCACTATCGCAACGTCAACATCTCCGGAATGACCCTGGAGACGCTGCAGACCGTGACTGCGGTAGGCGATGACGTAGTACTGCGCAACGGCGGGACCTGTGGCAAGGGCGGCCAGGGCGTGCCGGTAGATACCGGCGGACCGCATCTGCGCATCGCCGAGATGGTGGTGGGCGGGCAGCAGTAGCCGAGGTTTTCACAATGATCAATACCGCTGAATGGATCGCAATTGGTCTGGCAGTGACGGGAGCGACCGTCTTCCTTAGTTACCTGGTCTACGTCAAGGCCACTGATCTGGGCCACCGAGCGGCGGCGATATGGCGGGGCCTGGTGATGGTCTGGCTCTGCCTGGTGGCGACGATTGTCGTGCTCGCCGGCGCCCGGTCAATCCTGGGCGGGCCCATCATTGAATACTCCTCCCGCCAGGGCAGCTTCAGGCTAGGCGGCGATGCTCCCGCGGGCTTCTACATAACTGCCGCTGCGCTCATTGTGGTCGGCATCCTACTATATGTGGCGCTGCGCACTGTGCGCCAGCTTCAGGAGCCGCCCGCCGCCCGGAAGCGTCCCCCTCACGACGATTCGGCTCCACCGGTCTCACCGAAGTCAGAAGAGGGCCAGTAGATATGGTCACTGTGGCAATAATCTTGTGGGCAGCTCTCGCCGCCACCGTCCTCTTTTGGCTCTACGCTTCACTGGTCGAGCCACGGAGCCTGCGGGTACGCCACCTTGACATACCCGTGCCCGATCTGCCTGAGGAGCTGACGGGCCTGCGTATTGCGCATCTCTCCGACCTGCATTGCTCCGCGAATGCCACCGCGGCACAAATGTCGAGACGGGCGGTAGCGGCGACGCTCCGGGAGGCTCCTGACCTGGTCCTGATCACTGGCGACATGGCTGACGGCTCACATAATATGGCGTACGCGGTGGACCGGCTCGCACGCCTGCGCGCCGAGCATGGCGTTTACGCCGTGCTGGGCAACCACGACTGGGACTGCACGCTGGGCGCCTACCTGTACGGCACTCCTAATCCCCCCGTGGCAGTGAGCCAATGGGAAGAAGCCCTGAGCAATGCCGGAGTAGACCTGCTAGAAAACGCCAGCCGCACACTTACCATCAACGGGCGGACCGTCACCATCATCGGCATAGGTGACCCCTCGTGTGGGCGGGACGATCTGGAGACTGCTCTGGCGAATTCCGGCCCTGCCGACCTGAAGATCCTGCTGGCCCATTCCCCCGACGCCATTGACCTGCCCGGAGCCCAGTGGGCCGACTTACTGCTGGCCGGCCACACTCACGGCGGCCAATGCCAATTGCCGGGCTGCGGCAGCGTCTGGGCCCCGGTCTGGCGCCTGCGCCAGCGTTCCGACGGGCTGCTGCGATTCGGCAACAATACGGTCGCCCACATCAGCCGCGGCGTCTACGCGGGTACCGAGGCCCGCTTCCTATGCCCGCCGGAGGTCACCATCCTGGTGCTGAGGCCCGGCTCAATACAATCAATCCCGGTCACGCGTCGGTCTACGGCCCAGGCCAACCGATCCGCGACGGCCGACGAGGGGTACGCCCATGCGTCTGTGGAGTAGCCTGCTGAGCAAACTGAAACTGCGCAGAACACCGCCGGAGATCACCCGCCGCCAGGCGATGCAGGTCCGGCCTCTGCGCAATCCCACTCTGGAGTGGAAGCATAACGAAGAGGGCAACGTCGTCGCTACCCTGACCCGGCGAGCCGGGCTTAAGGGCAAGGTAATCACCTTCTTCCTGGCAGTGCCCGAGGCCCGGCCCATTGTCCTGGACGAGGTGGGTAGCTTCGTCTGGGATATGTGCGATGGACAGCACAGCGTCGAGCAGATAGTCGAGGCACTTCGCCAGAAGTACAAGCTCAGCCGGCGTGAGGTCGAGATCTCCCTGAACGAATACCTGCGGATGCTGGGCAAGCGGGGCATGATCGCGGTGGCAGTACCTCGGGAGCTAATGGCCGAACTCAGCGAGGGAACCAAACGAACTTTGGGCATCCAAGAGCTGGCGAGCGCCGAGGAAGCGGACTCAGACTCCGCAGGGGACAACGCACACGACCCGGTAGACAACACAACTGGAGCCGTGGAATCATCCGATCCTCCGGCTCCAGATGATAGTTAGTAGACTTCGTGCAATACTACTCGGCAGCCTGAAGTTGCGCCACCTGCCGGGCCAGCACCGACTTCTTGCGATCCCTGCGCCGCGAGTGGAAAGTACCTACCTTCGCCGCCTTGTCAATGGCTTTGTAGGCACGGGCGAGTGCTGCTCCGATCTCTTCCTGTTCGCCACCACGCGCCGTGTCGAGCGCCGCTCGGGTTGCGTACTTGATCTGTTCTTTCAGTTTCCGATTGCGCCGCGTCCGCCTGGCTGACTGCCGAATGTGCTTGTCTCGCGCCTTGACCTGAGGCATATGCAACTTTCTCCCATTATTAAGACCGAATAGCCGCCTGCCAGCTTGCTGCACCGACGCCAGCACTAGTATTATAACACAAGGGCACATAGAGAAGCAAGTCCTCACGTAGACACTGCGTACCAGTCAGTGGGCGCATCATCTCATGCCAGGCATCCCTATACAAACAGCAGCCGAACTCCTTTCGGGGCGGAAAAGAGTTCGGCTGGACTTCTCCGTCTACTGTCTGTGATGCACGCTGCATTTAGTAGACGGTTCAGATCCGGCGACTCAACCTTAGGCGTTGATGAGGAGGCGAGTGCCGTTACGTCTCAAGCTGTGTTTGCTGCTTCGAATGGAGCTTTGTATAGAGTCGCCGCCCAAGACTTGTACAAGCTTATATATGAGTATAGCACCTTCCTGGAAATATGTCAAGCCCCTGGAGAAAGTTTTTTTGGGCTCAATCCTCGGGCCCGTCAGCTAGACCAAATGAACGCTCAGTAATACCTTGTTCCCCACTCCGAAGAGGCGTAAGATTCCTTCTAAACCCCCCGTCACTACACTGAGCAGGGCGCCGGCCAGACGAAACTCGCCCAGGCGGTCGGTCACCAACCCGGGCGGCAGATCGAGGTATAACCGCCACGCGCGGGTCGTAAGCCGTTCACTGCTCATCACTTGCCCAAGCCACGCGGCGGATAGCCGACCCGGTTGCGTGCGGGAATACTCGTCGCGGTGCGCGAGCCCCACGCGAGCCAGCAGATTGAAGGCGACGCCGGTGTACGGTTCAATCAGAGCCACGCGGTGCCGGGCAACGCGCACCATCTCGGCAAAGCCCGCCGCCGCATCCGGCGTATGGTGGAGCCCCTCGACCACCACTACCAGGTCGAAGCTGTCCGTGGCGAAGGGCAGATGCAGCACATCTGCTTGCACGTAGGGAACGCGGTACCCGCGAGCCTTCGCCCGCTTGGCCAGCCCGCGGAGTGCCTGGGCGGACAGGTCGGAAGCCGACACGTCATAGCCCGCTCCCAGCAGCGCCTCAACTTCGTAGCCGGTACCGCAGCACGCGACGTGTACCGATTTGCGCGAGCTCAGTTGGGTCGCACTCGCCGCTCTGGGATCATCCTGTAGTGCTGCCAGCAGATGCGCCAGCCGCACCTGCATGCGCCGGCGCCGGTAGCGGGGATGGAAGTCAGGCTTGAAGACGGCCTTATCCGGCAGACCGGCAAAATGCTCGTCCTGTCCTGCCATCTCCTGTTGCACCACCGCAGGCAGTCCAGCCCAATCAATCATGCGAGGCACGCCCTCGGTGATAGCGTAGGCCACGTCGCAGGCGGGGCAATACAACTCATCTTCCCCGCAGCGCAGCCTGCCGTGGCAGGTTGGGCAGACCAGCAGCTCCCAGCGATCCCAGGTTGTCTCAATCTCCTCACAGGCCATGGATAAACGCCTTACAGTTCGCCACTGGCCGCGCTCATCCTGCCGCACTAGCTGTTACGCCAGGCTTAACTTGCCAGTTTATGGAACCGAATGTACACTAAGCACGTCCAAAACGATAACGGGGTCAGTACCAGGCGCAATAGCGGGGCCCACGATAGTGCCCCGCTGCTGTGCAGTCTATGTGAACTGAATGGCGCGATAATGCTTATGGCCGTGAACCACCCGACTCGCGGTAACTTGTTCCCGGCGCTGTTAGCTTGCCTGCTGGCAATTGCCCTGACCGGGCAAAGCTACGCGGCGGAGCGCAAGCTGGTTACCGTGCCCCTCCCGGCTCGGCCCTACCGGACGACCGACGCACACGGCATCGTGCGCGTGATAGCGGCGCAGGCCGTGGCCGACCGATTGATCGTCAAGCTGCGCCCGCACGTGGGGCCCCAGCAGATCGGCCCGCTCGCGGTGGCAACTGGCACGCAGATCGAGAAAGTCCTGCCCATCAGCGGGATGCTGGTGGTGAATCTGCCCCCGGGCAGCAACCTGCTGGCAGCGGCGCAGGCCTTTTCGCGCCGGCCCGAAGTCGAGTTCGCGGTGCCCGACACGCTGGTCTACCCCGCGCTGGTGCCCAACGACCCCGAGTACAACGAGCAATGGCACCTGCCCAAGATTGATGCCCCCCACGCCTGGGACGAAGCGACGGGCCGCTCCACGGTCACCATCGCGATTATTGATTCGGGCTGCGACCTGGACCCCCCCGCCCTGGCCAACACGATCTGGCCCCCCCCCGGC
>CAYNMY010000129.1:0-6344 GCA_964398275.1 uncultured Armatimonadia bacterium
ATTGAAAAGTCTTTCCAGAAGGGCTCTGCGGAAAGCCACTTTCTACAGAAAGGGGTTTCCCCGGAGTTGTTCACGTTCTTGCCCTTCTACAGGTGCTCAGGATCACCGCCGACCACCACTGGTCGGCCGCGCAGGCTGGGCCGGTCCCGCTGTTCAATGGCGGCGAAGAAGGCGTCCATATCCACGTGGATGATTTTGCGGGGCATTTGCGCTGGACTTCCTTGGTGAGTCTGGCGGGACGGCCGCGGTGGCGTGCTAGAGAAGCTGGTAGCCCTTTGGTTTAGGAATTGCTGCAACTGTTGCCAAATTCCTCCTTCGTTGCTTCATAGCCGGGGGCGCAGGGGTCCTGATCTGCCCACATCGGTGGCGGCGCGGCAAAGGCGCTTGATTCGCCGGGCAGTCTGTGATAGAATATAAGGAGGGGTCAAACATCAAGGAGGTTCTTGTTTTGACTGTTGGCACACGTGGTAGCGACCTGGAGCATCTGCGGGCGCAGTTGGATAACCTGATTGCTTCCTGCACAACTGTCCAGGAGCGACGAATAGGCTATGGCAATCTGAGGTGTGAATGTTCAAACTGGCACAGAACCGACGAGGAGATCACCAACATCGCCCTCATTTATGAGACTCCCGGCGGCTCGACTTCCCAGATCAACATAGCCTACGATCATCACAGCGGCCAGTTCACTTATCTCGGGGATGAACTGACCAAGACGGTCACTACCTCCGACTCGCGGGAGGTCCTGGCCATGGTTAACCGCCAGATCCGCGCGATACCGCACAAGCGGCTGTCATTCCTGCGCCGGCAAATTGACCACTGGATGGATGAAGGCAAGACGCGCAGGCAGCTTTTTGCCGAACTCAATAAGCTGTTGCAAACCGAATTCCTGGGCGGCCGCATCAGCACAACGGAGTTGCGGCACGGTATCCAGCACGCTTTGGCACAACACACACCTGTCTCCTAGCTTCAGCCCGGCCACCTGACTCCGACCGGCAATTGCTTGACGTAATTGCCGGCATCTCCGTAGGTACCTGGCTATTAATGCCGACACTTCTGTCCGCAGACGCAATCGCCCCCCCTATGACTGGCAGCAATACTCAAGCCTGGACCGACAAAGTGCGCGGCTTCTGCAGCCAAGTGTGGGGGCGCGCCCAGGGGCGGGAGGCCGTGGGCAGGCGGGCCGAGCGGGCGGCGGCGCGTTATCTGAGGCGACGCGGCTATCGTATTCTGGCCCGCAACGTGCGGACGCGCCTCGGCGAGGTTGACATCGTTGCGCGGCACCACGACTGGCTGGTAATCGTCGAGGTGCGCAGCCGCCAGGTGGACTCGCCGGTAGCACCGCGCCAAACCTTGACTCGCAAAAAACGCCGCAAGCTGCACATCTTGACCGAGCAGCTTCGCAAGCGCTACCGCCTCGAGAGTATGCCCGTGCGCGTGGACTTAGTGGAGGTGTTGATGGATGCGCACGGGAAGGTAAGCTCGTGTGATGTCCTGGAAGGATTGTCGCTCACTGATACCTAATCTGGGCACACGTGCAAGCCGTAGCGGAGCGAACTCCTACCGCATTACAGCCTGGTCTGGAGGAGTGCAAAATGAGCGCAGATAGTTTCGTGTTTTCGGTGTTCACCAAGCCGTGGAAAATGCCCACGCCGGAGCTCGGCGACCTTATCAGCGCGCTCGGCTTCACGGGCGTAGAGCTGCCTGTGCGACCCGGGTACCAGGTCGAGCCAGAGAATGTCGAAGACCTCCCCGAGGCAGCCGAGCAACTCGCAGAGCATGGCGTAAAGATTACCAGTATCGCCGGCCCCACCGACGAACGGACAATTGCCGCCTGCGCCGACGCGGGGGTGCCAATAATCCGGACCTGCGTCAGCGTTGGCGACGAAGGCTACATGGCTACCGAAGCGCAGACGCAGAGGGAATTTGACGAGAAAGTGCCCCTGCTGGACAGGTACGGCGTCACCATCGGCGTCCAGAACCATGCTGACCGCAACGTAGGCAGTGCCGCGGGTACGCTCCGCCTCATCGAGAACTACGACCCCAGGCACATTGCTGCCGTCTGGGATCCCGCCCACTGTGCGCTCTGTGGCGAGCAGCCCGAGCTAGCCGTAGACATCCTCTGGTCGCATCTGTGCATGGTCAACCTCAAGAATGCCATCTGGAATCGGGTGAGCGGTCCGGAGGCGGAAGTCGCCCAGTGGTCGCGCTCCTGGACGACAGGCCGTCACGGGCTGGCCTCGTGGCCGCAGGTGGCGGAGGTACTCAAGCAGCGGGGCTGGGAGGGTGTCCTGTGCCTGTCGGCTACGTACAGCGATAATGAATCAGTGAACCGGCTGACTGCTGACGACATCGCCTTTGCCAAGTCGCTCTTCGCCTAGCCGCAGCGGTCTTGACTACCACCACAGCGCCCCTAAGTAGCCAATCGTGCTTCACGCAACTGGCGCTCGTTTCTCGCCGTTATCCTATCGTTTACCTGCCATTCTGCTGGTGCGCTGTCGTGGGCGCTAGCGTTGAATAGAGGCCCCGCGCCAGTATTCGACCTCGCCCTGCTCGATCTCTGCCCGCAGTACGTCTTCATATCACTGCCAGTTCCGGTGCGCAGGCCCCAGCGAGATGACCGCGAGCAGAAGAATGCGTGCCAGCGTCGGCGGAATGAGTGCGCGTAGGCGTGGTATCAGCGCTACCATGAGCCACCGGCGCACTTTAGTAGTGGAACATACGTTCCAGTCCCTTCCCCCCTACCAATACTCCCCCGGTGCAATCGTCTGGACAACCCGCTCCAGTTCTTCTCCGTCGCTGTAATGGATCACGATTGTCCCCGTGACCTCCGACTTGGGGCGAATGTTCACCTCAGTGGCCAGGGCAGCCTGGAGATGCTCCACCATCGCCTTCAGATGAGAATCCAGCGCTGCGCTCGTACGCGGCGCCCCGCGCTCCGTTACCTTCCCGACCCCGCCCGACTTGCGCACCAGCTTTTCGGTCTCACGCACCGACAGAGTCCTCCGCCTCACGGCCCCCCAGACCTCCAGCAGTCCATCAGGATCGTCCGCCAGCGTCAACAAGGCCCGCCCGTGACCTTCGCTTATCTCCCCCTCCAGCAGGCTCGTTTGCACATCTGCCGGCAGTTGCAGCAAACGCACGGTGTTGGTGATAGCGCTGCGACTCTTGCCGATCCGCGCGGATAACTCATCATGCGTAAAGCCAAACTCGTCCACAAGCTGCTGGTATGCACGTGCAGTCTCCATGCAGTTGAGATCTTCCCGCTGGATATTCTCCACCAGGGCCAGCTCTAATACGTGGCGGTCGTCCACCTCCTGCACCATGCAAGGGATCGTTTGCAGTCCGGCCTGTTCGGCAGCTCGCCAGCGCCGCTCGCCGAGCACGATTTCGTAATCCTCCCCTGCTGGGCGGACCAGGATAGGCTGGAGGATCCCCTGGCTACGGATAGAATCGGCCAGTTCACTGAGTGCCTCCGGATCGTAGGCTTGGCGCGGTTGGAAAGGATTGGGATGCAGCCGATCGGGCGAGATATCAATCACGGCCCGGCTTTGCGTGACGGCGCTACTCGGAATCAGTTGACTCAGACCACGGCCCAGACTTGGTTTCCGCATCTTCGAACACCTCCTGATAAAGTCGCCAGTACGCCCGGCTGCCGGCACAGAATCTGTCGTAGAGAATGGCCGGAAGACCATGAGAAGGCGCTTCCGCCAGTTGAACGTTGCGGGGAATCACCGACTCAAAGACTTTTCCCGGGAAATTGTGCCGAACTTCCTCCTCCACCTCCACAGCGAGATTGGTCCGCGCATCGTACATCGTCAGGACGACCCCACTGATGCGGAGGCTCGGATTCAGTTGACCCTGCACGAGCTGAATGACCTGCATAAGCTGCGTGAGCCCCTCCAGCGCATAGTACTCGCATTGGATAGGGATGAGAATCTGCTGGACTGCTGTCAGGCTGTTCATCGTCAGCAGGCCCAGCGACGGCGCGGTGTCCACAATTATGATATCGTAGCGCTGATAAGCCTGCTGCAAGGCGTGGCGGAGCTTGTTCTCCCGAGCAATAGCATTCACCAGACTGATCGACGCGCCCGCCAGGTTAATGGTCGCAGGCACAACGGCCAGGTCGTCTATCCCCGTCGGGACAACTATTTCAGGGAACAACTCCACGGGATCCACTCCCACGCTGTCCGCGGTCAGTAGATCGTAGATGCACTGATCCAGAATAGAGCGGTCAATCCCCAGCCCGCTGGTGGCATTCCCCTGCGGATCTGCATCAACCAACAGCACCTTCCTGCCACTCATGGCGGCGCACGCCGCCAGGTTGACCGCAGTAGTGGTCTTCCCGACTCCGCCTTTTTGATTGACCACAGCATAGGATATCGCCATCTGACCACCTCCCGAACACCTACAGAGGATAGTTCGTCCCGCCCCCTGCCTGATCAGCCGCCGATAGTCCGCTCATATAGGGAGACCGCCAGCCCGGCTACCGCCGTCGGGGCAGTGCCAATCCGGCCTAGTGCCAGCGACGGCTTGAGAAATGCTGGGTCATCCGTCTGGTGCCAGGCTGCAATATGGCCCTCGGGTTGGAGGAAGGGATAAGCCCGTCCTAAGGCCGTCTCTGCCGCGGCCAGCGCCCGAAAGCAGACGAGATCGTACTTGTGCGCATACGAGGTCGCTAGCTCCCGCGCCTCGCCACAGATTACGCAGATATTACCGACACCCAGACGTTGGGCAGTCAACTCGAGAAAAGTGGCCGCTTTTGCCCTCCGATCTACCAAATCAACAGCCAGGTGGGGCTGAGCGATGGCCAAAGTCAAGCCCAAAGCGCCCGAGCCAGCACCCAGGTCCATCACCCGGCATATCCTGCCCATGTCCATTAGCTCCCAGAGCGCAAAGGTCGGGGCGAGCGCTGCCGTCAGGACGACAGGCACATCCCGGTACTGGGAAAGGCCCAGTGCCGCCGCTCGTTCGGCGAGCCACTCGGCCAGCACCTCGAACTGCTCCATTTGCTCGGGCAAGAGCATACAGCCACGCTCGGCGGCGTGGTCGCGCAAGTGGGCGACAGTAGTGAGTGCCGGGCCGTCGAGATTTTTCATGCGATATCTTCCCGGATTCTCAGGCCTGGGCCAACCATAATGTTTCACGTGAAACATTCAGTGCTGCCTACCTCAATCTAACCACCATGTTTCACGTGAAACATCACTCCCAGTAACCGAGTAATCACTCCCAGTATAATAATAGCACAAATGACCGCGAAATGCAAGGCCGAAGTACATAATTTTCGCCAAAGGAAGAAAATTACAAGAATAGGCCATAATCCTGCACAGAGCTGCTCACTGGTCTCAGCAAAAGCACGGTCGGCGCCAGACAGGTGAGATTATCCTGTGCAATGCCAAGACGAGTCCCGCACAGAAGGACTTTCGCCACCAGTGACGAATATACCCAGCGCTAGCAGAATAACCAAGTCGCACTAGTGATCTACACAGCGACCCCTATTGGAGGTGTCAAGAATGGCAAAGCTGTTTGGACGTGAGTACAGTAAGCAGGAACTGCTACAGAAAGTAGGCAGCGTCGCGCAACTCGGTGGCGTCCGCCAAGTCACCCTGGCCGAGGGCAATACCGCCGGCTCCCGCGCGGTGGAGTTCCGCACCGGCACCGGGTTATGCTTCACGGCTCTCGCCGAACGAGCTTTGGACATCACCACCGCCGAGTATCGCGGGGCATCGTTGTGCTGGCGCTCACCCTGCGGCGATGTCCACCCCTCGTATTTCGAGCCGCAAGGACTCGGCTGGCTCCGCACTTTCCCCGGGGGTCTACTGATCACATGTGGGATGACCTGGTTTGGCGCACCGCACGAGGATCCCGAGAGTGGGGTGGAAGCACACAGTGACCTGGGCCTCCACGGCCGCATTACCCACATTCCCGCCGAGAACCTGTACGTAGACGGCGCCTGGGAGGGCGATCAGTACCTTATGTGGGCGCAGGCGAAGATCCGCGAGACGATGGTATTCGGGCCCAATCTGCTCCTCGAGCGCAAGGTCTGGACACGACTGGGTGAGAACCGCATCTGGATTGACGACGTGGTGACCAACGAGGCCTTCACTGAGCAGGAACATATGTTCATGTACCACTGCAACTTCGGCTTCCCGGTGGTGGATGAGGCCGGCGAATATCTGTTTCCCTCCGAAGAAGTTCTCCCACGCACCGACCTCGCCGCCGACCAGATCCCCGAGTGGCAGCGCTTCGCAGCGCCTAATCCCGCCCAGGAAGAGCTCGTCTACTACCACCGCCTCCGCGCACACGATGACGGCACCCCCTACCTCGCCTTGGTGAATCGCACAGTC